>JAJDDU010000568.1 GCA_029260155.1 Phycisphaerae bacterium
ATTCCCCAGCGGTGCGCCCACGTCCAGATTGATGTGGTCGCACGTATTCGTTCCGGCGAAACAGGTGAGCGAGTGGAGCGCATCCGCGAGGTTGGTGAAGTCGTCGGGACCGCACTCCCCGAGCGGGCCGCCGGAGTCGCCGAAGACGCGCGGCTGAGCGGTGCAGAACATCGACTCGCACGCGTAGAACGTGCACACATCGTCCACGACGCCGTTCCCGTCAGCGTCGCCACAATCTGCCGCGGTGACGCAAGACGCCACGCACACACCGTCGAGGCAGGCGTCCGTCCCGCCACCGCACGGCGTACCGTTGGCCACGGTCGTGACGATGTCACAATTCCCTTCGCCTCCGGTGGAGTCGCACGACGCGGGGTTACACTCATCGCCAGCGCCAGTGCAGTCCGGCGACGCACCTCCGTTGCAGATTCCGGACTGGCATGCCTCGCCGACGTTGCAGGCGACTGCATCGTCGCACAGGGTTCCGTCCCCGATGGGGGTCAGGATGGTACAGTTGCCGTCCGCGCCGCTGGGATCACACGAGGCCGTGTTGCATTGGTCGCCGGCCGCTGTGCAATCCGGCGCTGCGCCGCCGGTGCAGATTCCGGACTGGCATGAATCGTTGAGGCTGCAGGCAGCCGAGTCGTCACACACGGTTCCGTTGGTGACCGGGGTCAAAACAGTGCAGTTGCCCTCGACTCCGCTTGGATTGCAGGACGCGGTATTGCACTCATCGCCGTCGCCGGAGCAATCCACCGGCGTGCCCGCGCACAGGCTGTCGACACAGGCATCATTGACCGTACACGGATTGCTGTCGCTGCACGGCATGACACATGTCTCATCGCCGCACTGGAAACGGAGAATGGAGAACGCGTCGAGCCCCGCTTCGATGATTGTCTGAGGATCGGAATCGTTCGCGGTGAACCGGAGCTGCATGGTGGACGTCGTCGTGACACCGGCTGTGTCGAGGTCGGCCTGGTCAATCTGATGCGCCTGCCAACTCAAACCGCCGTCGCTGTCATGCCGCGCGATTTCCGTCCACGGGCCAGCGCCGCCGTTGCCGTCAATCTCGACAACGAGCGCATCCGGTCCAGCGCCGGTCATACGAAGGAAGTAGTCGTATTTGATGGAGACGTTGCCGCCCGTGAGGTCGAGGATCGGCGAGTTAAGACGCACGGCCCCTCCGTCAACATCCGTATTGCCGAGTTCATTCTGCGTCAGTTGGCATTGGCCGCTGCCGTCGGAGTCGGCCGCCGGATCGTAATCCCAGCTCGGATCGTTCACCGGCACGCCGCGTTGCCAGTCTCCGGAGGTGGCTCCGAGGTTCGTAGCGGACCAGCCCGTGTTGGTTTCGAAGTTGTCAGAGAGTACGGTGATGAACTCACCGACCAGAGTATCGTACGTCGTCGCCGGCGCATCGGCCGGGTCGACAAAAAGCGTCCCCAGAGAGTTTTCAGCCGTGACATAGAATGCGACCGTGCTCGCGCATGGTACGGCCGGCAGGGGTGCCTCGAAATCGCCACCGCCGAGGTCGGTCATCGTGACTGGCACATCGACCCCGCCGTCAACACTTGTGTGCAGCGTCACGGTCGCGGGATTCACCGGCGAGCCGGTACCGATGATGTGCGTGCTGATCATCGTGGCTGTGTTGGGAAGCATCGTTCCGGGCAATCCGGCGGGATAGGTGATCGCCAGTGCGTTCGGATCGAAACGTACAACGAAGAGCCCGCGGGTCTCGTCGCTGATGAGGATGTTCCCGCTGGGAAGGTATGGGTAGCAGCTCCACGCACCCGCGAAACCGTCGCCGTCGTCGGGCGGGTAGGTGTCGAACCAGCCGATCTCCGGGGGGTTTACGGGGTCGACGTTCGTATCGAATATTCGCAAGCCACTCTTGTAGTTGGCTGCGTAGACGATGCCGTCGAGCACGTAGTTGTTGTGGTCGATCGCATCGGTGCCGGAGCTGAACTCGCCGAGGTAGACCGGGCTCGACAGGTCGCTTATGTCAAAGACGATGGTCCGCGCGATGCTGTCGAGTTCGTCGTTGACGTAGAGGTACTGCAGGTCCTCGGTCCAGGCCTGGTGACAATACGCGACGCCGGGATACGGTGTGCGCGACACGAGAAACGTGTTGGACTTGTTGGTGACGTCGACGATGTCGAGGCCGCGGCCTTCACTTGCACCGAACATGATCTCGCGCCCGGCGTTCGGCCCCGAAGTGTAGGTGACCACCTGCGCGTCATGCTCATAGGTTCCCCAAGTGCCGACTTGCAGCGGATTGGTCGGATCGGTCAGATCGAAAATAACCGTGACGTTGCTGCCGCCGTTGGAGCCGGCGGTGTACAGGTAGCCGCTTTCCTCGTTGATGACGACGTTGTGGTTTCGATTGGGCAGACCAATGGTCCTGATGAGTGAGACATTGCCGTTGTCCACGTCGGACAGATCGACGACCTGAATGCCTATGCCGTTGACGCAGACGTCAGTCACCACGTAGGCCACGTCCTGGTAGACCTTGACGTCGCCCCAGAGGCAACTGGGGTGGGGGATGCTGCCGATGATGACGGGATTCACCGGATCGGTGACTTCGACGACGGCCATCAGGTTGTCAACGCCCATCAGCGCGTACTCGCGCCCCGATGGGGAGACGTAGCCCCAGCAGTCGTTGCCGGTGTCCAACGCGCCGAGCACCGGCAAGTCGAGCCAGCTCAACAGCGTCACGTTCTGCGACGCAAACGCGCCTTCCGCCTGCGCGTCGGGGCGTTGAGCGAGCAAGTCATCCGCCCACGCGCCCGGCGGCACGCCGAGCACTGTTGGCACAAACGAAACAAGAACGACCGATAGGGAAACTACACCGATGAGACGTTTGGACACGCTTTTTCCTCCAAGTCGACCACAGAGACAACGCCCGTAGCATAGCACAAATGACGGCACTCGTGCTAACTAACCGACACGTCGTGCATAAGATGAAACCCGCGACTGCAAGCCTTACAATCCGTCAGTGGGGCAGGACTACGCCCGAGCGACGCGAGCGATTGGGTCATTCCTGCCGACCGCTGCTTTCTTGCTTGCAAGCCCGATAACAGGTTGCTAGGCTGTACCTTTGCGTGTGTAGGTGTTCCTCTTCACGTCCCGGAAAAGCGGGAGTTGTCCTATGAAACTATCAGTATCAATGGCCTTGGTGTTGTTGGCCGTTCTCGGCTCGCCCGGCGCACAGGCGCAATGCACGTGCGAGACGGATATTGGCGGGATGTCCGGCTCTTGCGTTCCGGATGGAGACTGCAACGTGAATGATATCATCCATGTTTTCATTTGCATGGATGGAGCCAACGCCTGCGGTGAGGCAGCGTGCGACATCAACTGCGACGGCGCGATAGACTTGCTGGACGCCTCATACCCGTGGTGCTGCTTCAAGGGGATTTGCACCGATTGCGAGCTTCCTGCTCCTGTGGGTGCATGCTGCTATCAGAACTTGGCGGGGGGGGGGACTGAGCGGGTGCTCGCCGGCCACGCAATCGTTCTGCGAATCTCCCATCGTCGCGGGCACCTACATGGGCGACGGGACGTCTTGTGAGCCGAACCCTTGCGACTGCAACGGTAACGGAGTTCCAGACGAGTGCGAAGAGGGCGCACCACCGTGTGTCGGACCGGGCAACACGCGCGTGTTCATGGTGCGCGCCGGCGGCGAGGCGTCCGCGCCGACGCTGGGTCCGACCACCATCAACATGATCACGGGTGGAACGGTGACCATCGAGGTGTGGGTTTCCGATACGGAAGGGGCACTTCTCGGCAATTACCAGGTCGCGACGGTGGCGTCCGGTGCGCCCGGCGTGGGTACGACGGGAACCCTGGACTACATTGATAACCCAGATCCGGACGGCTGCGATTCGCTGCTTGTCGATACGACCGATGCGAATTGGGTATTCTCCAGTCAGCAGCCGAATCCGTTCTGCAGCGAAACCGGCTTGCCCGACGGCATCGCGATGGTCGCGAACCTCGGCGTCGGTGCGGGTGTGGCAGTGCCCGGTCTCGCATACCTCGGCGAGTTCCAGTTTGCGGCGTCCGCGGATGCCGATGGTGTCTTCACTATCGACTTCATCGAGGCTGGACTGCCGCCGAACGGCGGTAGCTTCCTCATTGACGAGACCGGTGTTGGGGAGATCCCGGCGACCTACCAGCCGCTGGAGATCCACGTGAGTGAGGTCCTGCCGTGCGTGACCGCCGACGACTGCGGCGACGTCGCACCCTTTGACGGCGCCACCGACGACGTCTGCGTTTGGTGGGAGTGCGTCGCGGGATCGTGCGTTGGAACTCCCAAAGCAATCCCGTCCAACATGGGCGGATTGTTCGGCGAGTGTGGGCTCGACGACTTCTGCAATCTAGCCGACGCACTGCATGCGTTGACGTGCTTCGCCAATACGAACCCGTGCGCAGCGATCAACATCGATGCTGGCGGCAATTTCGGAGACTGCGCCCCTGACGGCTTCTGCAATCTCGCTGACGCGCTGCATGCATTGACATGCTCCGCCGGCTCGAACACCTGCAGTTGCGGGCCTGCGCCGAGTCAGGCACATCAGCCGAACGTCGTCGGTTCCGCCTCGCTGCGCGCGGTAGCAGGCAGCCGTTCGGTGAATGCCGGCGACGAAGTGCAGATTCGTGTTTTCGTCGAAGGGGCATTGCCGAATCTCAGTGCATACCAGTTGGACACAGCCGTAAGCGGCGGTCGGCAGGGGTCTCTCGATCTCGTGGATATCACCGTCGAGACCCGCACTGACTTCGTGTTTGCCGATGCGGACAACGGGTTCGACGCATTCAACGTGGAGAAGGGCCAGATGCTTAGCGGACTGATGGGCGGCGATGTGGCCACCGGTCGCCGCGGCTACTTGGCGACCTTCACCTACCGTGCATCGACGGATGCAGTCGGGACGTTTGTCTTCGATGTCCTGCACGACGAGGTCAATCGGGATCAGACCTTCATCGTCGGCGCCGAACAGAAGGACAAGATCGAAGTCGAGCGTACGGTCCCAACCGCGATCGCGGTGACCAAAGGCAAAGCCCACAGCATTCGCTGACTCGGTAGCGGCAGAACCCCGGGGCAACCCGGGGTTCTTGCACAACATGAAAGGCTCGGGACAGTTGGCGGTGCCGGGAGTGACTCAAGTCGGCGGATCAGGCGGTCGCGGCTTTCTGGTAGTCGATGAGTTCCTCGAACATGTCTTCGACGGCGCCGAGCGGGGCGTAGCCGAGGGCGCGGCGGGTGCGAGTAATGTCGGCGATGCAGTTGCGCAGCTCGCCGGGTTGGGCGGGTTCGTAGACCGGCTTGAGGTCGGGGGCGATCATCTCGCACAGGGTGTTGGCGATCTGGTTGACGGACGTCGCGGTGCCGCTGCCGACGTTGAGTGTTTCGCCGGCACAGTTGCACTCCAGCGCCAGCGCGCAGGCCGTTACAATATCGTCGACGCTGATGAAGTCGCGACACTGTTCGCCGTCGCCGAAGATGATCGGCGCTTCGCCGTTGAGCAATCGCTTGATGAAGATCGTAATGACACCGACGTAGGGCGTGAATGTCTGTCCGGGACCATACGTGTTGAAGAAACGCAGGGCGACCGGCTCTACGTCCATCTGCGGGCAGAGGTTGAGCACGTACTGTTCGCCGGCCAGCTTTGCGATACCGTACGGGCTAAGCGGCGTGCAGGCGTAGGATTCCGCGACCGGCGTGGGCGCTGGCGAGTCGGCGTAGACCGCCATCGATGACGCGTAGACGAACTTCTTGACGTCGGACGCTACACAGGCTTGCAGCAAGTTGAGCGTGCCCATCAGGTTGACGGAGGCGTCGTCGACGAAGTGTTCGCACGATGCGCGGACGCTGACCCGTGCAGCCAAGTGAATCACGGAGTCAACACCAGCAAGGGCCTTCTTGACGATGTCAGCATCGCGGACATCGCCCTCGATGAACTCGACGCCATCGGGCACCTTGTCGCGCGTGCCCATCGACAGATCGTCGAGGACGACGGCTTCGCAGCCGTCTAGGCGGAACGATTCGACGAGGTGCGAGCCGATGAACCCTGCACCGCCGGTGACGAGAATACGCTTGTGGGGGCCGATCATGGTGTTTCCCTCAGTCTAGAGCCAACCCCGGGATTGTGGCACAGTGTGAGGTCCGCCGGTTGAAGACCGGTGCCACACAAGGCACTGTCACGGGTTCTACAGATACCATCAGGTTTCATCGGCGGGATGGTAACGCAAATCGCGTTGCGCGTCGCGGGCACGTGCCCCCTGATCGTGCTACGGCTGCTACGACTCGTTCGCGTCAGCCGGTGGGGCGGGAGACTTGGTTTTCGATTTTCTGGCGGCGGCGGCTTGGTGTTCGAGAATGGTGAGCGTGAGGTCGATTCGGTTGATGACGGCCCGCATGTCGGACATGCGGTCGACAGGCTCCTCCTTGCAGCAATCCTCGATGAGTCGCAGCACACAGGTGGGGATGTTTTCCGTCGATCCGCGGTTCATGTCACTGACGCGTTTTCCGATGCGTGCTTGGAGGTGCATGCCGGCTGTCTTGTTCATCTCGGTCTGGAGCGCGCCGCCGGTCAGGATCTTGTGCAGCGTTGCGCCGAGGCCGAACACGTCGGTACGTTGATCGAGGACCGAGCGTTTGGCCTGCTCGGGTGCCATGTAGTCCGGCGTGCCCTGGATACGCTCCTTGGCCTGGAGAATAGCGGAACTCTGGCCGAAATCGATGAGCTTCAGCTTGTTGTCCGGGGTGATGATCAGGTTGCCGGGCTTGAGGTCTGCGTGGACGAACTTGAACTGATGCATGGCCGACAGGCCCTCTGCGGCGGTGCGGAAGTATCCGAGGAGTTGCGGGAGGGTCCAAGTGAACTTGCTGCTGCCCATGTCGATTCCGTCGACATATTCCATCAGCAGGACGGCCGCCTGCACCCGGAACATCTTGCGAACATAGCGCAGCTCATAGATTTTCCGAAGTGTCGGATGGTCCAGCGTCTGGCCGGTGGCTTGCTCGGCACGGAGCTGGTCAATGAACTTCTCTTCGTCCTTGGCGTTCAGAACGACGTGCTTCGCGGCGCGGAGTTCGCCCGTTTCGATGTTCTCGACACAGTACAGCGTGCTGTTCGCACCCTTCCCGATCTCACGAATGATTCGGTAGTCCGGGAGTATAAGTGCCATGCAAAGCCCACCTGCGACACGACCAGAACGAACGGCACTACGGACTCCACGCGCAGACCAGCACCACCCCGTTGCGGGCGGGCCGAAAAGGCATGTCCCTGCCGCTCGTTGCGGTCCGATGCAATTATCGACGCGCGTGCACCTGCCTTGAGCACGCTCTTGGATGCGGAAGTTGGCTGCAAAGAATAAACGGAAGATAATGGCGGTAAGCTGGACAAGTACAAGCCAGCGTTCAGCCCCAGCCGCATCGCTCCTCAGTGAGAGTATAGGTCGGCGACGCAGCAGGCGTCAAACGTGATCGGCTAATTCCGCTACCGGACCAACTTTAGAAGTCTCCCGCGTTGGTTTCTTGCCGCGTTCGGACGTGTAAGGGACGCTCCAGAGCGTGATATAGGTAAGTTCCGCTGGACACTGCACGCGAAAAGGGATCGGTCCGGAGACGCCCAGGCCTGCGCTGACGTGTACGGACGTGCCAGCGATTCTGTGCAAGCCACGCGCCTGTCGGGTCGGTATTCGGTCGTTGGTGAACACGCAGCCCAGTCGTGGCAGGCAGATCTGCCCGCCGTGGGTGTGGCCTGACAACTGCAACTGGACGCGTCCTGGGCTGAGATCGAAGGCGGTAGACGGGTAGTGCGCCAACAGAACCACCGGTTCTCCTTCTGGGATGTTCTTGAGGGTTGCATTCAAGTTGCCGTTTTCGCCGATGCACTGCTCGACGCCGGCCAGGTGCAAGGGCGACCCGCCCAGGTCCAGGCGAACGTTCTCATTACGCAGCCAGCGAAACGGCGGGTCGGGCTGATCCGCCAATCGCGAGCGATCGTGATTGCCGAGTACGGCGAACGTTCCCAGTCGTGGCGTGATGCCGTCGAAGAAACGGCGGGATAGGTTCGCCGCTTGGCGCCATCGCTGCGGCAGCCCCGAGAAATCCCCGGTGACCAACAAGAGGTCATAGCCTGGCCCGAGCAGGCGGCTGCGGGCCTCCGACAGCACGCGGTTCCATCGTTTGAAATGGAAATCTGAGATGTGTGCAATCCGTAGCCCGTGTTGGGCACGGGCCAATCCCGGCACGGTCACGGTGTATTCGCGCACCGCGAGACTCGGTTGAAACCCCATCGCTTCTGCCCCCCTGTCGTGTCGTCAAGCGCGTCCAGTCGCGCCCAGGTTGAGCATACGATTTGAATGGGGGCTGCAGTGTTGCCGTGAACGGAAACCGCTCAGCTCTGCTGGAACAGTGCGGTCGATAAGTAGCGTTCGCCACTGCTCGGCAGAATCACGACGATGAACTTTCCCTTGTTATCGGGCATCGCTGCGACCTGGCTAGCCGCGCACAAGGCCGCGCCGGAGGAGATTCCACAGAGGATACCCTCCACCTTGGAGGCACGGCGGGCCCACTCGAACGCATCGTCGTTGGAGACACGGATCACGTCGTCGATCACGTCCATGTTGAGTACTTCGGGGATGAAGCCGGCGCCGATTCCCTGGATCTTGTGGGGGCCTGGCTTGAGGGCTTCGCCGGCGCGGGTCTGCGTGATCACCGGTGAATCCGTCGGCTCGACCGCGTAACACTTGAATGAAGGTTTCTTGGCCTTGAGCGTTTCACCGACACCGGTGATCGTGCCGCCAGTGCCAATACCTGACACCAGTATGTCGGCTTGCCCAGCGCTGTCTTCCCAGATTTCGACCGCCGTCGTCTTGCGGTGAACTTCGGGGTTTGCGGGGTTCTTGAACTGCTGGGGCATGAAGGCGTTGGGGGTGTCGGCCACGAGTTTCTCGGCCGCTCGGATTGCGCCGGGCATTCCCTCCGCGGCTGGCGTGAGCACTAGGTCGGCGCCCATGGAGCGGAGCAAGGCCCGACGTTCCATGGACATGCTCTCGGGCATGGTCAAGGTCAGCTTGTAGCCCTTGGCGGCGCACACGAAGGCGAGGCCGATACCGGTGTTGCCGGAGGTCGGTTCGACGATCATGGTGTCCTTGGTGATCTTGCCGTCGCGTTCGCCCGCTTCGATCATGGACCGGCCAATGCGATCTTTGACGCTGGCCAACGGGTTGTGGAATTCCAACTTGGCGTAGACCTTGGCATCTTCCGGAAGAATGCGTTTCACCCTTACCAGCGGCGTGTTTCCAACTGTATCGATGATGTTTTCGTTAACGTGACCCATAGTGGTTCTCCAGGCAACCCCGTTTTCTCGACCCGCTCCGACGCGTGATGAACGCGATAAGGCTAATGTAAGAGTTGACGGTCTGTCAACGTGATCGGCTCTTCTTGCATGCCCTTTCCGCCCCCACCCAGCCGCCACGAGCTGTGGCCGACGATACCCGACGAATTGACGCCGACGATGAGATAGGATTTGTCCGGCCACGCCGTTTTCACGTCGTGCGACGAGGGTTGCAGCGAGCTGTCGGGATGCGAATGGAAGAAGCCAAGGAGCTGCTCGCCGGACTCGTTCGACTTGCGGATTGCGTCGAACACGGCTTGGGGGTCGATCTCGTAGCGTTTGTGGCGGTCGCCTGCGGCGATGTTGATCGCGGTTTGGGTCCGTTCGACCAGACGCTTACTGCCGTCGATGCGGCCGATGAGCAGGCCGCAGCACTCCTCCGGCATCGACGCGAGGGCTGATTCCTCTATACTTTCGAACGCTGTGCTGCTGATGTGGAGCGCCATGGGACGCATTGTATCGCAAGGCTGCGTGAGACGGTATCGAGATGGTAATGATCGCACACGGCTGGGAGTGCTCTTGATGAAAAGACGTATGCTTCGACTCTTTGTGATGGTGTCGGTGTTCTTCAGCGTGGCCGACGTCGCTCAAGCGGGCGGATTCGAGTTCGGCTTCTTCACCGACGCCCTCGGCGGGCTGTTCACCGCGCCGTTCAGGATCCTCGGCTGCGTCGCGGGGTGAGACGCCGGGTGGCATGCCCACGCTTGCGTGGGCATGAGTTGGGCAGTATCCGTTCGTTGAATCGAGAACCGTCATGTGCAATGAGGTGGCCGAGCACAGAACGTCGAAGCACAAGACGTGCCGTCGCTACGACGATGTCGGTCATGCCCACTCGCTGACGTTCACCTGCTTCAATGGGCAGCCCTTGCTGAGCCGTGATCGTACGCGGCATTGGATGATCGAAGCCATCGAACTGGCCCGCACAAAGCACGGATTCGACATCTGGGCGTACGTTCTCATGCCCGAACATGTACATCTGCTCGTTTATCCGCCGGACGCCGATTACTCGATCAGCAAGATTCTGATGACATTGAAACAACCGGTGTCGAAGCGTGCGAGGCTATTCGTGACAGAACACGCTCCGTCGTTCCTGAACCGCATGACGGACGTTCAGCCGAACGGAAAGCGTACAGTACGTTTCTGGCAGCGCGGCGGAGGATACGACCGTAACCTCTGGTCGCCGAAGCACATTTGGGAGACAATCGACTACATCCACAGAAATCCGATCCGCCGGGAGTTGTGCGATCATCCGACGGAGTGGGAGTGGTCGAGCGCGCGGAGCTACGAGGATCGCGCGAACCGGCTATTGCCGATCGGCTTCGATACGCTGCCGGACGATCCGCGACAACAGCGGTAGACTGACAACAGATGTCGAAACGAGACGCAGTCGTTGTGAGTAGAAACCGGGTGGCATGGCCACGCTCGCGTGGCCATGTTGACGGTCGACGCGTTCCTCTGCGCAACACATGCCCACGCAAGCGTGGGCATGCCACCCGGTCGGGGACATTGTAGTTGAGGACGACGTGACATTAGGATTGGCATATGCTTGACCAACTCATCGAGAATGCTGCCGGACGCATGGTGCCGACGGAGATTAATGGCTGCGCGGCGGTTCCGTTTCAGGGCGTTGGGAAGTACCGGCCTGAGGGGCGGAAGGCGGCGCCGGCGGTGCGAACTTGCGCGGACTACCCGGCCGACGGGGACAAGGCCGTTGCGGATCTGAAGACGGCGCTGAAGAACGCGGGGCTGCGCGACGGGATGACCGTCTCGTCACATCATCATTTTCGCAACGGCGATCTGGTGGGCAACGCTGTGTTCGAGGCGGCGGCGGCGCTAGGAGTGAAGGACCTGCGGTGGTTTCCGAGCGCGGCGTTTCCTTGTCATGAGCCGATCATCGGGCATCTGGAAAGCGGCGTGGTGCGTTACATCGAAGGGAGCATGAACGGTCCTCTGGGCAACTATTGCTCGACCGGGAAGATGCGGGGGATGGGCGTGCTGCGATCGCATGGTGGGCGGTGGCAGGCGGTACAGGACGGCGACGTGCATATCGACATCGCCGTGCTGGCGGCGCCGACGGCTGACCCGTTCGGGAATGCGAATGGAGTCATGGGTCCGTCGGCGTGCGGACTGATCGGGTTCGGGCTGGTGGATTCGATCTACGCCGATCATACAATCGTGGTGACGGACAATCTGATTCCGTTTCCGTGTATTCCGTGGCAGATTCAGGGGAACAACGTCGATCAGGTGGTGGTGATGGACTCGGTCGGCGATCCGTCGAAAATCGTCTCGGGGACGACGCAACTGACGAAGAGCCCGGACCGGCTGCTGATCGCCGAGCTGACCGCCAAGTTCGTCCGCGAAGCCGGGATCATGAAGGACGGGTTCAGCTTTCAGGCGGGCGCTGGGGGCACTGCATTGGCCTTTGCGATCTTCTTGAAAGAGATGATGATCGACGCGAGTGTGAAAGCGCGGTTCGTGCGCGGCGGCAGCACGAAGTACCTCGTCGAGATGCTCGAAGAGGGGCTGACCGATTACATCCTCGACGGGCAGACCTTCGACCTCGACGGCGTTCGCTCGATGCGTGACAACCCGTGTCACCAGGACACGAGCCCATTTACCAGCTACAACTTCCACGGCAAGGGCTGTTTCGCCTCGATGCTCGATGCCGTCGTGCTGGGCGCGACGGAGGTGGACGTGGGCTTCAATGCCAACGTGGTGACCCACTCGGATGGCCGACTGCTACACGGCATTGGGGGTTGGCAGAACTGCCTGGCGGGCAAATGCGTTATTCTGCCGATCCCGTCGGTGCGTGATCGCATTCCCGTGATCGTTGATCGGGTGACGACGTTGTGCGGGCCTGGCGAGTTAATCGACGTTGTGGTCACGGAACGCGGCATCGCCATCAATCCGCGGCGGACGGACTTGCTCGAAGCGGTGAAGGGGTCCACACTACCGATTCGATCGATCGAGGACCTCAAGGTTGAGGTCGAGGCGATTTGCGGCGGCGTGCCGGCTGCTCCGCGCTTGGGCGAGAAGATTGTGGCCGCGATCAAGTGGGTCGACGGAACGGTGATCGACTGTGTTCGGCAGGTGACTTAATGGACAATCCAATGATGCGTTTTCTATCTCTGATGACACTCTTCGTTGCGGTCAACGCGGGATGTACGAATCTCCCGATCGGCGATGCCGCCGGTGATGATGATACGCCGGTTGAAGATGGCCAATCCGCGGACCAACCGGTTCCGGACGCGGATTCGCCCGACGACACGCCTGACGTCGTACCCGACGAGGGCGGAGCCTCGGTCGAGGAAAACGCGTCTCCGATCGCGATCGCGTCCCCACGTTTCGACGAGGGCCGGGATGTGGTCTTGGACGGCACGCTCGACGCTCAGGCGTTCGTGGATGGGTCGGATTCCTTCGATCGGGACGGCGAGATCGTTGCGTGGGAGTGGCGGATCGACGGCCAACGGGTCGCCTTCGGGGAGAGCGCTTCGATCACAAATCTGCCCGTGGGTGTCACGCGCGTGACACTGGTAGTGACCGACGATTCGGGCGCGATCGGCTTCGACGAAGTCCGCGTGGTCAACCCCGGCTTTCGGTCCGGCCAATGGCGCGGCGTGACAAGCCAGGGGCACGAGGTGTCTTTCGAGATCACGCCCGACTTGCGGGCGCACGACGTCGCCTTTGGGTTCGGATTCAGCGGTCGAAACCTCTTGAACGGCGTGCCCTGCCCATTCGTCGAAACACGCGAGGTGTGTCCGACGTGCAACGAGTCTGTCGAACCCTGCTTGCTCGATTTCGCCTGGGGCGCGCCGTCCGAGATCTTCGCGCTTGCTGGGAGTTGCGTGGAGGTGGGCGACCCGCCTTTTGAACGCGCGATCGGCTTGGTCGCAGCGGCTCCACTGAGCAACTGCGCGGGCAGCATCGACGGGATCACGTGGGAGGCTCAGTGGGTTTCGGAATGACCTCGCCGTCACGGCCGGTCGGGTAGCGATTGGCCGTCCCAGGGCAGTGTTGCGTTGCCCGTGCCTTGGATCAACTGTCTGAGCGCAAGCAAATCGAACGGCGTCACCTCGTTATCGCGGTCGATGTCGACGAAATCCCGATCTTCGCCCTGGGCGGGTTCGATTAGCCCGTTGATAAACTGCCGAAAACGCAACAAGTCGAACGGTTGCACGCCGCCGCTCTGATCAATATCGCACGGAAGGAAGCCGATATCGACGCGATCGGCCTCATCGATCCCCGGACCCTGGTTGCCTGCGATTGTGATGCGATTGCCGGCGAGATCCTCGACGTTCGCGACAATCGTCGTCCAGTGCTGCAGTGGAATCGGGGCTGAGAGCGTTAGCGCAACGAGCGGGTTTTCGGTGGCATCCACTTGAACAACAGCCGGATGCGTGTCGCCGGTGCTGCTGACGGTGAACGCTTGCGGCGTGAGGTCGCCGCCGCCGACCGCGCGAACCTGTTCGGTGAATTCGACGACCAACGTCTCGATTCCGAGGTCGAGAGATTCCCCATCGCTGCTTTCGGCCCGCGGGTCCACGTATCCTGAGAAGGGCCGCGTCGCACTGTCGTCGCTGTGCAAGACGGCTGGCGGCGTCTGATCGTCGCAGTGCACCAGCACGATCGAGAGCGCATCGATAGCGGCTTCAACAACCGAACCGGGATCCTCATCGGAGGCGGTAAACCGCACGCGCATTTGATCGCGCGACTTGAGGATCTGCGACGTGTCGAATACTGCGGAAATCCATCCGCCGTGGACACCGGGCCCAGTCGGGCCGACGGTTTCGATATTGACCCAATCATCACCGCCGTTGTCGGACAACTCGACTACGAAAACATCGCTCTCGGGTGCGGCGCCAGTATCGTTCGAGTACCAGCGCGCGTAGCTGAGCATGGGGATGCCTTCGCCGGACACATCGAAGATGGGTGATGTGAGGATCGTCGATCCACCGTCGACATCGGAGTTTCCGTCGGTGTTGTCGGTCAGGAAGCAACTCCCCGAGCCGTCGAAGTCCGTCGGCGGGTCTCCGCGATCCCCGCCGCCGACCGGCACGCCGACCTGCCATTGACCGTCGCTCGCGTCGCCGGAGACCTGGTAGCCAGCCGCTGTTTGGAAATCTTCATCCACGATGGTGTCCAGGGCTTGGCCACCGAACGCCTGATGCGATTCGGCCGGGGCGCCCAGCGGATCGGTCGCAGTGTGCCCTCCCAGGGTATCCAGCGAGACGAAGTATGCGACCACGCTGCCGCAGGGTGCCGGCGAAATCAACGCCTCAAAAAGGTCATCGCCGAGATGGATCATTGGAGTGCTCGACGTAGGACCGCCGTCGACGGATGTGAGAAGCGTCGCTGTCTCGGGGTCGGGCGGATCGTCAACACTGGTGACCTGCACTTGAAGCAAAGCGCCCTCTTGAGGGCTCACCAAGTCGATGAGGCCAAGCGGGTACTGGAAACCGATGCCGAGGCATGTCAGCACTTCCAACTGCAGTGCGGCGATGGTGATCAACGTGCCTTCGTTCGTGGAATCGGGCGAGCTGCCACAGCCGCCGTGCGTGTGAATGCCGATCGTTCTCTCGGTTGCGATATCGACGATCGATGAGCCGCTGTTGCCGCCCTGCGTGTCAGCCCGGTGAGAAACCGACCCGTCGAAGTCCAGCACCGGTCCGAAGCTGATCTGCTGCGTCTGGTTGGCTGCCCCGGTGTCGACACCGTATCCGATGATTTGAATATCCACCGGCAACGGGGGCATTTCGGATGCGAGCGGTGACAAGGCCTGCTGGGCTTCGTGCGGCAGCATACCGGTTTCGGTGTTCGCGAAAACTCGGAAGTGCCCCCAGTCGTTTCCGATGCCAGATGCTGTGCCCGCCTCGCTGGCAGAATCCACGGCGTACTGATCCTCCGGGCCTGGGTGCTGAACCGCACCGCCCGGCAACGAAAGTGGGACGTTGAACTCGACAGCGTCGTTTGAGCCGAGGCAGTGCCCAGCGGTCACCATACAACTCGATGCGTTGTAGATCGTGGCCGTGCAGCCCGCGGGGGCCAGCCGTCCGATCGAGGGCTCGTCGGACGGGATGCGATCATCAGTGTCGCCGCATTGCGTAAGCAGCGTCGGCGCTGCGGGGCTCAGTCCGAGCACGACCGAAGCGATACGGAGGAAGTTTCCGCTGGTGGCGGGCGCCGTGACCAACTCGACGGTAACGGCGGAGCCGTTGAAATAGGCGCTGCTCAACCGCCATTGATCAAGGTGTTTGGCTCGGAGATGCTGCGACTTTCCGTCCGCGGCCGACGTGACGCGGATGAAACTGTCGCCATCGAGGTGTGCATCTGCGAAGTGCAGGCGCGTCCAGGCTGCCGTTTCATCCACCTGAACAACTGTCGCATATGCGCTGTGGTACGCATCGGAAATGTTCGCGTGGACGCCCGATGTGCGTGATAGCGGGACGTGCTCGCTTGGAAACGGGCTCATCTGTGCACGGGTCACGCCGGCGACCAGGAGCGCGATGGCCAAAGCAACTCGAAACTCTCCAAGAGCCGGTCTCATGTTTCGGGCTGGGTTGATCTCGCGCATGGTCTCCCCCGCAGAGTAGTTTTGCTGTCGGTAGCCAATCGAGTATTCAGTCGCCGGACCCGACCACCGGGTGCGGACGCTGAGGCTACTCCATCATAGCAAGTCGGGTTGCCCCTTCACAAGCGCCTTGTATTTGGTTCGCCGTGCTGAATCGGATACTCTGGGAGCGACCGTACTGAACGCGACCGGTTGGTGCGTTTTGCTCGGGCTTGCGAGGGAGCGGTTTTGTCGTCTGATCGTGAGGTAGACGTTCAACCTGTCCCGGTGGCTTCGATGGCGCTGGGCGCTTTGGCTGCCGCACTTCTGTGGTTGAGCTTCGCTCAGGCGTGGTGGAACCCCATTCAGGATCCGGATGTCTTCTGGCAGATGTGGGCGGGCGATCAGATGCGTTCGGGCGTCTTCCCGCGAACGAACTCGTTCTCGTGGACCGCGCCCGATACGCCCTGGACACCGCACGCGCCGCTGGTGGGTCTTGCGTACTCTCTCGCCGGCTTACAGCGCATCGCGGTGGTCCGCTGGATCGTCGTATCGGCCACTGCGCTCCTGATCGCGTGTCTCGCCTATCGGAAGGACGCGGGCTTGGCCACGGTCTTCGCGATAGTCTGGAGCGTCTGCCTGGTGACGTTCGGTCGTACGGAGCGTGCATTGAGCTGGGGCAATCTCATGCTCGCGCTGGTCGCGGTGTTGCTCTTTCGCGTGAAGGAAGAACGCGGATGGCGCCTCCCGCTCGCGGCCATCGTCGTGGCGGTTTGGGCGAACACGCACGGGTCGTTTGTGATCGGCATCATGATGATCGGGCTGTGTCGATGGCGGTGGGGCCTCGTGGCCGCATTCCTGTGCCTGATCAACCCCAGCGGCGTTGGACTGTTTGGGTTGTTGCTCGGATACGGTCTGGGACAAGAGGCGGAGCTGTTCGTGCACAGCGCGGTGCCGGAATGGCGTGCGCTCGATCTCACCGGGTGGCTGGGATGGCTGCGTCTGACCTGTCTGGCATCGTCCGGGTACTTGCTCATTCGCGACAAGCAATGGCGTTCCGTGATCTTGTGGTCCGCCATTGGCATACTCGCGCTGCGTCACCAACGGTTCTTCGACATCTTCGGAATTGCAATTCTACCACAGGTCGCGGACGCCCTCGCGCGTCGCCTACCGTCCAAGGCGATTCTCCATCCTCTGCCCATTCTCGGCTGCGTGCTCCTGATGCCCGCGCTGAGCGTTCCGCGCGGCGTGATCGACGAAAACACCTTCCCTGTCGATCTTCTCGACAAGGTGCCTCGCAATGGGCGATTGTGGAACGACTTCGCTCTCGGTGGTTGGCTGGGCTATCATGGCCGGGCTTGTTTCTGGGACTCAAGAAACGACTGCTATCCACTCGCGATCCTCGAAGACGGGCGGCGCGTGGAACTGCATGAACCCGGGTGGCAGGAAGTGCTCGATCAACGGGGTGTAGAAAGCATGCTCACAACCGACGCTCGCAAGATCAAAGACCTCAATGACGCGGGTTGGCGCGAACTGGGTCGCGACGGAAATCACACACTTCTTGCTCGGACGCCGGAGTCATGAATGATCGGGCTTGCATTCGAACGGACGATTCCATTTCCGAAAAGAGGCGACTGTTCTTCAACACGCTCGTTGTGGCAATCTCCATTCGTATGCTAATAGCGTGCGTTCTAGGGTTGTGGGAATTCGCGTCACCGACCCCGCCGCATCCCAATCGCGCCCACTACATCAACATGACGCCGAACCTGACATTGGGTGGGCAACTGTTCGTTAAGTGGGACAGTTACTGGTACCTCAACATCGTCGACAATGGATACGAGACGCATGCAGAGGGGACGGGATCCTCCAATCTGGCTTTTGCGCCCCTCTACCCGGCTTGTATCTATGTCTTGACGCGCATCGGCATTGAGGCGTGGATTGGCGGCGCGGTAATATCGATTGCCTGCTATCTGGCGATGCTCTACTACTTGTATGAACTCGGCGCCGCAGTTCATTCCCCGCATCTTGGGCGCGCACTGATGATCTTCACGAGCGTGTTTCCGTCGGCGTGGGTCCTTCACATGGTATATGCCGAGTCGATGTTCTGTATGTTCTTGACGGCGTTTCTCTTCCACTACGCCAAAGACAACTACCTTCGAGCTGGTGTCTTTGCCTTGCTGCTTCCACTGACCCGCGTTATAGGGATCGTCGTCGTTCCGGCGCTCATGGCGGACTTGGCGTTGCGCATGTGGAAAAAGGGGGATATTCGGCGAGCGTGGGGACCACTCGTCGGCGCAGTCGCCGGCGTCGCAGTTCTGGGGGTTGTCTACACCTCATTCGTCGGCACGCCCGCGCCGTTCTTGGATGCCGGGGCTGATTGGCCGTCACGAGCG
>JAJDDU010000569.1 GCA_029260155.1 Phycisphaerae bacterium
CCGGCCATGATGCTCTACCTGAACAACAACACCAACGTCGCCACCGCCCCCAACGAGAATTACGCGCGAGAGCTGTTGGAGTTGCATACCCTCGGCGTCGACAACGGATACGACCAAGCCACGATTCAGGAACTCGCCCGGGTGCTGACCGGCTGGTCCGTCTGTCTCAATGCCAATGGCTGTCAAGGCGGACTGTTCGAATATGGCGACTTCCGTTACATTCCCGGAAACCACGACACAGGCGACAAGACGCTCATCATCGAAGGCACGGAGTTTTTCATCCCCGGGCGCAGCGGCGCCGGAGGCCAAGACGAGGGTGAAGAGGCACTCACCATCCTGACCGAACATCCCAACTGCGCGGACTTCATGGCCCGCAAGCTGTGCCGTTTCTTTCTCGGCGGGCTCAACTTCGAGTACGACCCACCGGAAGACGTGGTTCAGTTGGTCAAATGGACCTACCTGAACACCGCTCCGATCGGCGACATCCGGCCGATGCTGGAGATCATCCTGCACCACGACGTCCTTACCAATGTGGCCGCGCCGAAGTTCAGACGCCCGTTCGATCTGGTCACCTCCGGCGTCAGGGCAGTTGCGGGTGAGACGGTCCCCACGGGGAATGGCTTCCTCTCAAACATGCGATTTGAAATGACCGCCATGGGCATGCACCCCAATTTCTGGGGACCACCCAACGGGCCCGAGGACACCAAGACTTGGTCTGAGGGCAGCATGATCCCACGCTGGGCCTACGTGGAGAACCTAGCCACCAACAGCCTGAACGACATCGCCAACTTCGCGGTGACCGACCTGCTCGCACAGGTCGGCGCGACCGCGCCCGGAACGCAGGCCCAGGGCATGAATGACATCTTGACCGGAGGCCGCATGAGCGAAAAGGAAGTCGAGGCCGTGCAGGAATTCATCGGCCTCGGAGCGGTTCTCGAATCAAGGCTCAAGGAGGCCTACGCCCTGGCGATGAGCCTGCCGACGTATCAGTTTATTTAGAGGCTGGGGCAAGATACCGGCCTGTGTACTGGACCGAGAGATCCCCCGGAGGATCATGAGATGGACGAAAAACGCGATCCCGAGAACTCGGGTAGGCATGCCGAGCCGAGCGAATTCGAAACCGCCTGCGACGAGTACCGCGAAATGTCGCGGCGGGCATTTTTGAACAAGTCCACGTCGGCGGCGGCCGGGCTGGTCGCTGTGCCCGCGTGGCTGCCCGGAATCGCCCTGGCTGGCAACACGCCATGCACAGGCAAGCAACCGGACATCCTTGTGACCTGCTTTTGGCGCGGCGGGCCCGACATGCTTGCGTACACGCCGCCGTACGAGGATCCTTGGCTGTACATGGCCCCCTACAATTCCGGGTCCGAGGTCTTCCCCAACGGTCTCCGCCCGAACATCGGGCTCCTTCCGCCCGATCCCAAGGACAAAGATCCGCAGGCGTTGCGTTGTGCCGAGCTGGGCGCCGCGGGCGTCGATGCCTTCGGCATCAACAAGGCGTTTCTCGACACGGAATTCGGCGGCAGCGGCGGCTACAACACGATCCACGAACTGTTTCTGGCCAACGAGGTCGCGGTCATCGTCGCCGCCGGCTCCCCGGACACGAACCGGTCACATTTTTCGGCTGAAGCGTTTATCGAATTCGGGACGCCCAATCAGCCGCGGGATGAAGTCACTGGCTGGCTCGCCCGCTATTTGTCGGTCGTCTGCGATACTCAGAGCCCACTGCGCGGCGCCGCCTTCAGCGCCAACAGGCTCATCCCCAAGATGCTGACCTTCGCCGACAAGACGCTCGCCTTCCAGGCGCTCGATGAGGTCGTGCTTCCGGGCAACGCCTTGACGTCAAAAGCGCGCGCCGCGATCCTACAGGCCCGCTACAGTGCCCAGACTGAAGAGCCCCTCAAAGGCAGCGTTCTCAACGCCTTTGAGATCATCGCCCTCCTCGAAAACGTCCAGGTCAAGCCCGATCCGCTTGCCAAGTATACGACGTCTGATTTCGGCCGGCGGCTGATGAATGCCGCCGCGCTGATCCGCGGGGGCGTCGATGTCCAGGTCGTCTACGCCGACCGCACCGGCTGGGACAACCACGCCCAGCTCCAACCGTTCAAGGACGGCAACTACTACGATCGACTCAAGGACATCAGTCAGAACCTAGCCGCCTTCCGCATCGACCTGCGCGATTACTGGGACAGGATCACGCTGGTCTGCCAGGGTGAGTTCGGCCGCCAGATCAACGAAAATGCCGACCTCGGAACCGATCACGGCAACGGCGGCGTCATGATGGTCATGGGTGGAAACGTCAACGGCGGCGTGTACAGCAAGAAGACGCTCGGCGGCGTTGACGGCTGGCCTGGGCTTGACCCGGCGCTGACCATAGATGCCGACGCTGTCCGCACCACCATCGACTATCGGGCGATCTACCGCGAGATTCTGCAAAAGAGGATGGGCCTTTCCCAGTCGGTGATCGACGGTCAGATTTTCAATACACTGGAGGAGCAACCGCAACCAGTCCTCGGCGAACTCGGCGTCGTGAACGCCGGGGCGTAGCCATGCTAGGAATGTCGCCGGCGGAATCGCCGGCACGCGGGGGGAAGTAGATCATGAACCACACAGACATCGCATTCCGCCGTATTGCACTCTGCGTACTTCTGGGATGCGCCGCCGCAGGGCCCGCCCCGGCGAACACGCCCGACACTCTCGTCCCGCAGGTTCGCGGTGAAGACGGCACGCTTTTGACGCCGAACCACTCCGGCCTCACGCGAACGACGCGTTTCGCAGACACCGATGGCGCCGGCGCCGATATCGCCATCGTCGCGTCTGCCGCAGGGGACGTCACCGACGGGCCGTTCACCGATCCGCAGGACAAATTGATCGCCAGCGGACTCTTTCAGAGTGTCACCGTGATTCACGCCGGGCTCGAGACGCCGACCCTGCTCGATTTGTTGGCCTTTGATGCCGTCCTCGTATGGAGCAACTTTGACTTTCTCGATTCCGTAGCCCTCGGTGACAACCTCGCGGACTACGTCGATGCAGGGCACGGCGTCGTTGTCGCCGTCTATGCTGGCACCAGCGACATCGCAAGTCGCTCCCTCGCCGGCCGCTGGGAGACTGGCGGTTACTCGGTTATTCAGACACAGCAAGGCCATGAGACCGGTCCGGCCGCGCTCGGCACCATCTTTCAACCGATGCACGCCCTGGCTTCCGGCGTCACGACATTCACCGGCGGGACGCTGAGCGCCAGGCCGACAACCACCCAATTAAGCGCCGCCGCCACGCTGGTTGCAGACTGGAACGACGGCAAACCGCTCATCACATTCCGCGACGATCTCGCCGGACCTCGCGTCGACTTGGGCATATACCCGCCCTCCGACGACGTCGCCTTCTTCTATTGGGACGCCGCCACCGACGGCGCACGCATCCTGTCGAACGCAATGACCTTCGCCGCCCAGCAGGATGTCGTCGACGTGGCGATGCAGGTCGTTACACTCAACGTGCCCAGCGGCGTCGACACGACAAACGACCCCCTGACGCTTCCCGGCCAATTGTCGGGCTGCCCGTCGACGTTTGTGGCCGAGCTATGGGTCTCAGACCTCGGTGTCCTTAACACCGGAATCACCGGCTTCTATGTCGACGTACTCTTCGACAACACCATCGTGCAAGCCGATGCCTTCGTGCACGGTTCTCTCTACCCGTCCCTGCAGGAAGGCGCCATCAACAATCCCGACGGTCGCGTCGTCAACTTCGGCGGGACCAACTTCACCGAGCCGCTCGGCATCGAGCCGGATTGGGTCAGGCTCGGGTACATCCAGATGAGCGTCGTCGCGGAAGCAGATTCGCGGATCGCCGCCGTCCTTGGCCTCGGTGGTCTCGGTGTCTTCGGTCGACCTCCGCCACCGGGTTCCGAAATCAGCTTCCTGCCTGCCGGCTTTGTCTGTGACACTTCCTGCGTCACCGCCGCTGACTGCGCCGACCTAGATGCCAACGGCATCACCGATGACGTGTGCACTTGGTGGGAGTGCAACGCGGGCGCGTGCAGCGGCGTGGCCAAGACGCACCCGTCCGACATGGGCAGCGCACTTGGTGGCTGCGCTTTGGACAACTTCTGCAGCTTGGCCGACGCGCTGCACGCCCTGACCTGCTTTGCCGGCGACAACAGCTGCGACACCATCAACATCGACGCCGGCGGACCTCTCGGCGAATGCGCGCCGGACGGCTTCTGCAATCTCGCGGACGCATTGCACGCCCTTACGTGCTTCGCCGGAAAAAACGCGTGTTCGTGCGGGCCGTCCCCCAAACATTCGAACACGCCCCACATCGTGGGCACAACCGCACTGACCGTACTGGCGGACCGTTCAGCCGTTGAGCCCGGAGGGGAGATTGACGTGCGCGTGTTCTTGGGTGCCATCAGCCGTGAGCCGTCAGCCATCGGCGAATCCGTTGGGCGGGGTTCACCCGCTGTTCCACTGCAGGCCTACCAGATTCACGTCGAAGCAAGCGGCGGTCGCAGCGGTTCGCTCGATCTCGTGGGCATCACCATTGAAGACCGCCCCAACTTCATCTTCTCCGGCGCAGGCGAGGAACGATTCGACGCGTACAACATCGACACCGGTCAGATGCTCGCCGGACTGTTCGGCCGTAGCGTCACGCCCCCCCGAAATGGCTACATGGCCACATTCACCTACCGCGCGTCAACGGACGCCGCCGGCACATTCGTTGTCGATATCATGCACGACGACGCCAACTGGGATCAGACCTTCCTCGTCGGCGCCGAACTTACGGACAAGATCGAACTCCGCGCCACGACGCCCGCCGCCATCGCAATCGCGCCGCGGCCCGGCGGGCGCGGAACCGAGTAGTCAAACGTCGAATAGGGTGGCAGGAGGGCCCTTTGACCTGACCAGGCGGTCGGGTACGCCGGGCATCTCGTTCTGCTGCGATGATGTCAACGAAGAACGGTCAAGGCGTGGGGCCGGTGAATGCAGCCTGAAACAGGGCGAAGTCCACTAGATCGACATCGCCATCCTGGTCCGCATCGAATACCGGAGAACTCTCACAGACTGTAAGCAGATACGGCTCACTGGTTACGGATTCACCCTTATCGTCAGTGATGACGATCCGATACGTCGTTGATGATCTCGGGGTAACGAGGATCGCGGGATCTGAACCGATCGACGACCAGATGTCCTTGCCAACCTGCTCTTGCCAATCGAAGATGAATGGCGGAATACCGCCCACAAACGCGGCAATGAGTTCTACCCCGTTCGATGCACATGTTGTATCACAGCCGCCCTCGGTCTCGATTGCGACGGCCAATGGCCCGAATCCCGCCGCGGGCGAGAAGTTGTCAAATGCGAGGCCGATAGAATTCCCCCCACCACCTGTGTATCGGATTCGTATCCGTTGTATTGTCGGCTTTGCGAGGTCAAACACCCACGGCGACCCCGTCCCGTTTCCGATGGCTCCCAGAACGATCGAATTGATGAGAACATCCTTCGCATCGTAGGCCTCTACCGTCCATTCTTCAGCGAAGTCGATGTCAATGATGATGCCCGAGGCTTGCCGAACAGGGGTTGAGTAGTCGATGACCAATGGCGGTGGGGCAGGGCCGAGGTTGCCATCATCGGTGAGAAACGTCTGACCTGCATTGATGTCGGGTCGCGGCGTATCATGACCACCAAAGCCCTGAAATGCAGTCAGTGGCGAACCCACATTGGCGATAACCGGCGATGTCCCATCCTCCAGCGAGAAAGTGATGCCAAACGCCGCTTCGTACTGGTTTGAAATGGTCTGTCCGTCCGACGGTATCGTGCCATCAGGAAACGTCTCGAAGTCGATGACCTGGCCACTGGACAGACCGTGGGCGCATCCGACAATCAAGAGCATATAGGCAGGATTCCTAACGATATTCATGTCTAACCCCTTCGGCGATTATTCCGTCGTCAAATGCAAGCCATACATTTTGCGCACTCAACGCAGGACCTGCCACGGAATTGCAACTCAGTTTACCCCGGTCTTCGGGTTGTTATCGTATCCGAAGGGGCGGCTGGACTCAAGCGAGACGAGTTTTTTCGCCGCGATACGTGACTGCGTCGGTAGTGTATTCGCGTGTGCCGACGGAGTCTATCGATGCCCGGCGTTTGGAAAGAGTGGAATGCAGCGTCTGTAAACCTATTCGCTCAGAAGGAGGTACTGTGCGACGGCTTCGCCGATCGAGTGGGCACCGAGCTTTAAGAGGATGTGTTGGACGTGGTTGCGCACGGTGATATAGCTAACGTGCAACCGGGCTGCGATTGCGTGCAGGTCTTCATCGTCCGCCAGCAGTTGAAGAACCTCCCACTCTCGTTTTGTCAGTCCGAGGTGTTGGGGCGCGGGATTGCGGGATTGGATGTGTGGCGAGCGTTTGGCGACCTTGGAGAGGTAGTCTTCCATCCGATGCGTTTTGTCCTCTTCGAGAGCCCAATGCACGAGGCTGGGTTCGGAGTGGTTGTCGCATCGTACCGGGATGACGACGACGCGAATCCACTGCCACGCGTTGTCGGGAGTGCGGACACGCATTGCAACGGGTTCGATTTCCTTGCCGGCGCGAACGAGCGACAGGAACGGACACGTCGGCCCGCACACGGTATCACCTTTTGCGTCGCGCCCGTCTATGATGCGATAACATGGGACCCCCATGCACGAGGACGCATTAATGCCGAGAAGCGTTTCGGCCCGAGCGTTGAAGTGACAGATTGTGCGATCCGGTCCGCTGACCCAGGCGGCCATGCCCAGGGAACCGATCCACTCCGGCACAGATGCCTTGCGGTTTGGCGGATTCGTCACGCGAACCGCCGGCCTTTCGCCGCGCTGTCCCTTGGTCCGCATGGTTCTCCCTTACCGCCGCCCACACCCACTGTCAACGACACCAACACGGACGGTAGGAAGGGTAGCAGGGTTAACCATATAGGTTGTGGTCGACTCCGGCGCGCGAGGCGATGGACGGAAGCGCGTGGCCACGAGGGCGCCGGACCACACCCCTGGGTCCCGCGCCCTGCTGTCGGGGAAGGAAAGGGACTTCTGTCCGTCGCCGGTGCGCCTTCGGGGTGTGCGGATCGGGGGCACCCGTCTACCGTTCGCCCCGAGCGCGATCCAGTCCTAGAACGCCACCGGCAGATCGAGATCGGCTGCGACCATGCGTGCCTTGGTTATGGCCACGAAGGGGTCGTCTGCCAACTTCGTGACAACAAAGGGCTCCTTGCCGATGATCTCGATGAGCGGCGAGCGCCCCTGTTTGCATCCATCCTGCGGAACGCGAATGAGATGCCCGCTCCAATTGGACAGATACGCGCCCGGTTCGTTGATGCTCTCGAACGGAATCTGTGCGCTGACCATCTTGTTCTCTCCTCTGGCTTCTGCGGTCGTTGCCATCTTTTTTCTCCTTTAGAAATGACGTGCGAAACGACGTACTCTGGGCACGTTACCCAGCTTCTGCCGGCAGGGTCGGGCAAGG
>JAJDDU010000570.1 GCA_029260155.1 Phycisphaerae bacterium
ACGTTGTTTGGGATCGCCGTGCGAAACGGCATCTTGCTTGTGAACCACTACACGCACCTGGTCGACGAAGAGGGCGCGACGATGCACGAGGCAATCGTCCGTGGCTCGCAGGAGCGATTGGTGCCCATCCTGATGACCGCACTGACCGCCGCGCTCGCCCTGGTCCCGATTGTGATGAAAGGAAACGTGCCGGGAAACGAGATTCTCGCCCCGCTTTCGGTGGTCATTCTCGGCGGCTTGCTGACATCGACTTTTCTGAATCTCGTCGTCGTGCCCGCGGGGTACGCGGCGATTCATCGTTTGAGTGTACATACTAAACCAATAGGCCGCGTTGCCGATTCGTCGGCTGCGTCTTGAAAGGGAAGTTCTGATGAAAAACGTGTTGATGACGATCGCGCTGGGGTGCGTCTTGGCTGCCTTCTCGCCCGGCTGCAAGAAATCCGAATCCGAAAAGGCCGCGCCGCCGGATACTCACGTTCACGCGGATGGAAGTACGCACGCCGCGCACGCTCCCGCGAACGACGAAGCCGAGGAACATGGCCACGCACACGACGAAGTGTCTTTGGGAACGGTCACCATCGGCGACATGAAGGTGGATTTCGCTCAAGGCCACGGAAACGTCGAAGCCGGCAAGGAGGGACATCTCGTCGTCAAGCTTCCGTACAATGACAAGGGGGCAACGGTCGTCCGAGCGTGGATCGGCACGAAAGATCGATTCGTCTCCGTGGTCGGCAAAGGCGAGTACGCCCCGTCGCACGACGACTACGACGTGCATGCCGTCGCCCCCGATCCGCTGCCCACCAACGCGATGTGGTGGGTCGAAATTCAGAAGCCCGGCGGAAACAGCGTCGTCGGCTCGGTCAAGCCACTGATGTAGGTGGGCCTCGCCGCCGCCGCCTCTGGCAGGTACCCCCCCTTCGTTGACATCGCATACCCGGCGGGGCCAACACGTTTCGGAGACGGGAGACTTGCCGCGAATAATCCGCACAACTGCGTTATTCGTCCGAAACGGCCTCTGCGGGAGTGACGGTCCAGTAAGGTGTGCCCCACCAAGGCCTACTCGCCGGTGCCGGCGGAGCGTCCGGCGGTGGCCAGAGACAGAGGATTCTGTTTGCAATCGACCGTGCGAACTGGTTATGATCGCGTTTGTGCTCGTCGCCGGTCCGGCCTGGATTGTCGGCAGCGCCGCGCTTCGCCTCTCCTGCTTTGGCAACGGGGGATCGCAGTAGCGGCCGAGCGCATAGAGAGAGAGGGAGAGGATAAATGAGGGACTCTTGCGCAGTGCTCCTGCGTGCGCGAACGCGCTTACGTATTTTACCAGACAACAGAGGCTACACGCGCGCGTGTCGGCGGAGCTCTTTGGGGAAACGATCCGGGCGGTGGGTGGCGCTGTGCGCGGCCTTTTGTTCTTGGGCAAATGCGCCTGTGCTACTGGCTGAGCCTGTGGACCCTGTGGTCAACCTCGAACTGGTGACCGCTGCGCCCACGGTCGACGTCGGTAGCTTGGTGGAAGTGCAGTTGCTCGCACGCGCGGCAGATAGCCAGGATATTCCGATTGTTGCCGTCCAAGCGTTGCTGAACTGGGACTCGGACGTACTGCGCTTGGCGGGGGTCATCGACAACGTCACCCCCGATTATGAGTGGTTTCTTTCCGGGTTCTTCAATGACATCGGAACGGACAATTTGAACGATGGGGTCACGACGGCTCCGATGGGTCTACCGTTCAACGACGGAGATGCATCGTTCGAAGCCCTCGGTCAATTTCCGCCCGCTGCATGGCCTGTCGCGAGGCCCGCCGGGACGCGAATCACGACTTTCGTTTTTGAAGCGCTTCGCGCCTCATCGCCAACGAAGATCGACATACCTCTCTCCGCCGGCGAGATAACAACCTCGGCGGTTTTTTGGGGCGAAGGCGCTCCGGGCGTTGACATTCTTGGTGACACGAGCAACGTTCTCATCACGGTCACGCCGGAACCGTCGACGCTCGCGATGGTCATGCTTGGACTGGCTGGGTCTTGCAGGGGCCGCGTGCGGCGCGGGTTGCGGACCAAGTAGATCGAAAACAACACAACTTCTGCGATTGTTAGAGACCGCGGGGATTGTGCATTCCGCCTTGAGTTTTTCTTGCACAACTGCCCACGGGGGTCTGGGTAAACTCCGTGGGAAAGACCGACTCTTCATCGCGATGCCGGCATCTCCAGGGTTGCGTGCAGGTCCGAAGATTATTACAATAGTCAGCTAATCGTGGATCGGGAAGAGCGTTCAGACCCATTGATTAAGCCTCTTTTGTCTGCTCACGCAGGCCGACCTGCACGCCGGTGTCGCGCTGCTTGAGTGGCAGAGAGGTTGGTCTCACGCCAGCTTCAGTTGTCAATGCAAGGAGTGCCTATGTACAGCCGCCGAATCGTGAATCGTATTGTTGTCTGCACACTGCTGGGATGCTGTCTGCCGGCAGTTTCTGGCGCGGGGGACCGAGGCCAGGCAGCTTCCGTGGACGAGACGTTTGCCGCCGTGGAAGCGATGGTCGAAGTCACGTTCGACCCGTCTGCGTTGAAAGCGATGGGGTTGCGAGTATCGTCCGATGGCATGGCGAGCATCGCGGGTGGCGATCAGACGCACACCTTTGATCTGGACGCCCCGCATTCGATGTTCCAGATGGCCGCCGTTGACGGCTTGTTCACGCAGGTGTTGGACGGCTCGATGTACGTTACCGGTGCAGGCTTCTCGCTCCAGACGTTGGACGGAACGGCCGTGGCTGTAGACGCGTTGCGCATTGCACAAGCGGCGTCGGCTGAGGTCGCATCCGCCTTTGTTGTATCACGGGGCGAAGACGGTTCTGAGTCGATCTTCACTCTCTCAGGTGTTCAGGTCGACTTCGATCGTAATGCGCAATCGATGCTCCTGCGGGGGGACCTGCATATTGCGGACGAAGCAGCCATGGCGCTTGGTCTTGACGACGTATCAAGTCCGACCGTTGGGTCGGTTGCCGTGACGGCGCGCATGCGACTCATGCAAGCAGTTTATTCGGATGCGGACGGCGCGGTGACGTCGGTTGTGCTTCCAGGATTGGGCGGCCAACCCGAAGGGCCCGGGACGGTTTGCGACTCCACCGGCGCGGACGTCATCGTCGGCTCTTTGCCCAGCATCGCCAACTATCCCAGCAGCGGCGGCATTGAGGCCTTCGCGGTGGGTACGACCTCATGCAACATCGGCGACACGGAGTTGCTCTGGATTTCAGGCACCAACGAGCACCCTGTCATCGGACAAGACATGTACCGGCTCAAGACCATGCCCGATGGGCACAGTCGTTTCGAGCAGATCGGGCAGAGTTGGTTGAAGCATGGATTCACTGCCTTGCAGGGTTCCGTGTGTTCCAGCGGAAATCCGGATTGCACATGCATTTCGTCCGGCACGGGCGCTCGCCTGGGCGTTGGCTGCTCCGATCCCTACGGAGCAAGTTTGAACGGCAGCCAAGGCGGCCTGGGTCCGCGGTGGCAAGTGAATCCCAGCACGGGCGTGTTCACCTATCCCCACCCGACCGGCAGTGGTCCGGGCAGCATTTTCAGCCGCCTTCAGGTTAAGATTTCCGATCTAGACCCGGCGGTGGACGGTGGCGGACAGTACTTTGTGGACGGGCATTACGTCACGCCGGACGATTCGGCGGCGGGCAATCAAAACAACAGTGCGTCGTATCGCTCGTGCAGCATCAGCGGCGGTGGCACAGCGTGGGATGCCGCCGCAACCGGCACGACACAGCGTGAGCAGCCGGCCATTCGCGCATGGCAGGATACCGACGCAACCGTGACCGAGGTTGATGCGCAGATCCCCGGGACGGACGGCGGCTTGGCCATCGTCTCCTCCCAGGCGACCAACATCGGCGGCGGGTTGTGGCACTACGAATATGCGGTGCAAAACCTCAACGTGCATCGCGGGTTTGACTTCTTCAGCGTGCCCGCCTTGGGCGCCAGCAATATCCAATTCCACGATGTCGACTACCACTCCGGCGATGGCGAAGGTGGAGTGACGCGCGATGGGACGGACTGGGTCGGCTCGTTCACCGGCAGCGCCGTTCGGTGGGACATGCAGACCGTAGCCGGACTCAACGACAACGCCCTGTTGTGGGGCACTGTCTACAATTTCCGATTCGATTCGACTTCGCCGCCGGCCTTTCCCCTTGCCAGCGTCACGCTCGGCTTGTGGCGGGCGGGTTCGCCCCTCACCGAGGTTGTGGGGGGTGTTGTCGGCCCGGACACCGGCCCTGCTGACTGCAACGGCAATGGCGTAGACGACGACGTGGACATCTTGAATAGCACGAGTCAAGACTGCGCTGATGGCGGCCCCAACGGTATCCCCGACGAGTGTGAGGGTGCATGCACGCTGCGTTCGCGTCAGGTTGCCAACGGGCTGAGTTCGCCCGTGCACGTCGCGTCCGACGGTGTGAATGCGAATCGCCTGTACATCGTCGAGCAAGGCGGGAGCATCAAGATCCTCGACCTCGCGACGGAAACGGTGACGGGGACATACCTGAATATCGGCAGCATCATTACCAGTGGCGGCGAGCGCGGCCTGCTGAGCGTAGCATTCCATCCCAACTTCGCCAGCGGCTCGCCCTTCCTGTTTGTGAATTATACGAACTTGGCTGGGAACACGGTGGTCGCGCGTTACACCGCGACCGGCAGCAATCCGGCCGCCACCACTGCCGACTCAGGCAGCGCAGTGATTCTGAAAACGATCACGCAGGACTTCTCGAATCACAACGGCGGGCAGTTGCAGTTCGGTCCGGACGACATGCTGTACGTCGGCATGGGCGACGGCGGAGGCGGCGGGGACACGAACAACCGCGCACAGGATGACGGTTCCCTGCTGGGTAAGATGCTGCGTTTGGATGTGAATAACTCGCCGACGTACATCCCTCTGGACAACCCCGGCGCACCCTGGCTGCCGGAGGTCTGGGCCAAGGGCGTTCGCAATCCTTGGCGATTCAGCTTCGATGCTCTGACCGGTGACATGTACATCGGCGATGTCGGCCAAAGCGCCCGCGAGGAGATCGACTTCCAGCCGGCAAGCAGCATCGGCGGCGAAAACTACGGCTGGAATTGTCGCGAGGGCTTCGCTGCCTTCGGCGGCGACTGCACCGATCCGCCCTACGTTGATCCGATCCTTGACGTGCTCTATGGTACTTTCGGCACGTGTTCGATCACTGGTGGACACGTCTATCGCGGCTGCGCCATCCCCGGGTTGTCGGGAACGTACTTCTATTCCGACTTCTGCGGCAACTGGATTCGCACGTTCACATACGTGGGCGGCGATCCCGTGCCACCCGCTTGGACCGATCGAACGACAGAATTAACGCCCACGACCGGCTCGATCAGTAGTGTCGTCTCATTTGGCGAGGACATCGACGGTGAACTCTACTGGGTGAGCCTCGGCGGTTCGGTGTACAAGATCGAATGCGCCCTGCCACCCTCGTGTGGCAACGGCATTCTCGAAGGAGCGGAGGAGTGCGACGACGGGAACAACACCAACGGTGACGGCTGCAACGAGGACTGCCTGACCGAAGGCATTTGCGGCAACGGCATCATCGAACTTGGCGAAACCTGTGACGACGGCAACACAGTGCCGGGCGACGGTTGTAACGAAAACTGCCTGATCGAAACGGCCGACAACTGTGCTACCGCCGCCCCGGTCATCGAAGGCACGTTCGCGTACGACACTACCGGCGCGAACACCGATGGGCCTGCCCATGCGAGTTGCGAGTACGATGGCCAGACATACCACGACATCTGGTTCGAATACACGCCGACTTGCGACGGCAACCTGACCGTCACCACCTGCAACCAAGCCAATTACGACACAGACCTTGTTGTTTACGACGGCTGCGACTGCGCGGCGTTGAGCCTGCTCGGTTGCAATGACGATTGCTCCGGTTGCTCGGGGTTCTCGTCGACCATTCCGTGTGGGCCCCAGGGTGACCCAACGGTCCCAGTAACTGCGGGCAGCTGCTACCTGATTCGGGTTGGCGGATGGGATGCTAATAGTCAGGGCACCGGAAACGTCACCATCACCAACTCGGGCGCACCCTGCTCGGCATGCGGGGACGGCACGCTCGACCCCGGTGAGGAGTGTGACGACGGCAATACGACGCCGGGTGACGGCTGCGACGAGAATTGCAACATCGAACCGGCCTGCGGAAACGGCACGATCGAAGCCGGCGAGGAATGTGATGACGGCAACACGACCCCCGGTGACGGCTGCAGCGCGACCTGCCAGGTTGAAGGCGACTACATTCGCGGCGGGAAGCTCTATGACAAGTGGTGGACCGAAGCCGGCGCAGCAGTGCCCGTCGGAGACCATCCGCTGTGGGCGTTCAGACCGGACTTGGTGACCAATGGGGCGACGGGTTCCGGCACATGGCGATGCAAGGAATGTCACGCCTGGGATTACCTCGGTGATGCCGGCGCGTACGGCCCCGGCAGTTCGCACCACACGGGCTTCCCCGGTGTTTTGGGGACTGTCATGAGCCCGGCGAAGCTGCGTAATCTCCTTCTTCAACCGCCGAGCAATCCGGGCCCTGGTCCAGGCGTCCTTAATGGGCACGATCTGGCCAGCACCGGGCTGACGTCGATCGACATCGACGATCTCGTGGCGTTCTGCCTCGACGGCGGTCCCATCGATGAGTCGACGCTCATCGTGGGAGGCAACTTCAGCGGCAATCAAGCCCAAGGCCAAACCAACTACGAAACAGTCGGTTCATGTGCTGTTTGTCACGGTCTTGACGGCACGGTGCTCGAGTTCGGTGGCGACTGCGCCAATCCCGAATACGTCGGAACCGTTTCCTTCAACAACCCGTGGGAGATGTTGCACAAAGTTCGCTTTGGTCAGCCCGCGAGCATCATGCCCAGTTGGGAAGACGGCGGCGGGTCGGTTCAGGGCGCGGTGGACATCGGCGAGTACACGCAGAACACTTTCCCCGTGGAATGTGTGATTGGCGCAGCCTGCACGCAGTGCGATGACGGCAACGAGTGTACCGACGATTCCTGCGATGGCAGGTTCTGCACTGCGTCGAACAACACGAACCCGTGCGCGGGCGGCACCGGCATCTGCGTGTCAGGAACCTGCGTAACCTGTTCAGAGCCGTGCAGCGACGGCGACGCGTGCACCGTCAGCGACGGGTGCGGCGGCGGTCCGATCTGTTCGGGCGTGCCGGTGAACTGCGGCCCGTTCAGTGATGACTGCAACGCGGCCACCTGTGATGCTGGCGGTGCCGATGGCAATTGCGCCATCGTGACGCCCACCAACGAAGGCGGACTCTGCAACGGCGGGTCCGGCGTGTGCCAGGGCGGTGTCTGCTTCGACCCGGGCAACACACGCGTATTTATGGTCGCCCCAGGCTCAGAGGCGCTGGCGCCAACGTCCGGGCCCACCACGATCAACATGGTTGCAGACGGGACCGCGACCATCGAGGTGTGGGTGGCTGATACGGAACTGGAGCTTCTCGGCAGCTACCAGATGTCGATGAACGCCTCTGGGGCACCCAGCGTGGGTGCCACGGGAACCGTGGGCTATGTCGACAACGCAGATCCGAGCGGCTGTGACTCGCTGCTCGTGGACTCGACCGATTCGGATTGGGCGTTCTTCGCCGACCAGCCGGGCGTGGCCTGCAGTGAGACCGGCCTGCCGACCGGGATTGCGGTCGCATCCAACCTCTCCATCGGCACTGGCGTGTCCGTTCCTGGTCTTAGCTACCTCGGCGAGTTTCAGTTTGTGGCATCCGG
>JAJDDU010000058.1 GCA_029260155.1 Phycisphaerae bacterium
GGTGGAGGCGGGTCCGGGGGTCAGGGATGAGAGGGGGATTTCTCGGGCGGCGGGGCCTAGGGCTGCTAGGGTGTCGGGGCCTAGGAGGGTGGTGACGGCGGTTGCGAAACGGTGCGTTAGGGCGATGCCGCAACGGGGGGAGCAACGGACGGTGGCTTGGAGGTCGTCGTCGCACGCGAACTTGAGGAAGAGCGGCTTGTCGCCGTTGTGCTCGGTGACCAGTTCTTTTAGTTTCTTGAGCTTTTCGGGGGTGGCGGTCTGTTTGGGGATTGTGATGAGGACGTTTTGGCAGAGCTCTTGAGCCGCCATTGTCTCGGGGATGACTTCGGAGATTCGGAGTGATGGCTCCTCGCGGCGGCGGTCGACTTCGCCTTTTAGGAATACGATGCTGTCGGGGGTGAGGAGGGGTTGCAACTCGGGGAGACTCTTGGGGAAGACGATGGCTTCGATGGAGCCTTTTAGGTCTTCCAAGGTGACGATGCCCATCTTCTTGTTCTGTCTGGTCATGACGGTACGCATCGATGAGACCATGCCGCCGAGGACGACGCCGGCGTCGGCGGGGAGATTGATGAGGTCGGTCGTGTGTTGTGTGACGAGGGCGTCGATGAGTTTTGCGGCGTGGGCGAGCGGGTGCGTTGTGACGTAGAATCCGAGGGCAGCTTTTTCCTTTTGGAGCATTTCGGATTCGGACCACTCGTCTGTGGGTAAGGTGTGTTGCTCGCTGCTGTCTTCCGTCGGTTCTCCGAAGAGGCCCATTTGGCCTGATTTCTTGTCGGCTGCTGCTCTTGCGCCGTGGTCGATGGCGCCATCGAGGACCATGGTGAGCGCTTTGCGCATGGCGCCCGTGGAATCAAACGTGCCGCAATTGATGAGCGCTTCGATGGCTGCGCGATTGCAGGCTGATGGGTCGACGCGTTCGCAGAAGTCGTAGATGTCTTTGTAGGGGCCTTCCTGCTGTCGGGCGTTTGTGATGGCGGTGACGGCTTTTTCGCCGACGCCCTTGACGGCTGCGAGGCCGAAGCGGATGACGTTCTTGGTTTTTCCTTCGCGTTCGACGGTGCAGACGGTGAAGTCGTTTCCCGATGCATTGATGTCGGGCGGCAGGACGGTGATGCCCATTTTCCTGCACTCGTCGAAGTACTCAAGGATCTTGTCGGTGCTGGACATTTCGAAGGTCATGACGGCGGCCATGAATTCGACGGGGTGGTAGGCCTTCATGTAGGCGGTTTGGAACGCGACGATTGCGTAGCCGGTGGAGTGGGCTTTGTTGAATGCGTATCCGCCAAATTTGAGGATGTCTTCGAAGACTTCGTTGGCGACGCTTCTTGCGACGCCGTTCTTCTCTGAACCTTCGAGGAAGGGCTCGCGCTCGGCCTCGATCATTTTGGTTTTTTTCTTGCTGATGGCTTTGGCGAGTCGGAAGGCGCGTTTGAGTTCGATGCCGCCGAGGCGGTTGACCATGCGCGAGACCTGTTCCTGGTAGACCATGATGCCGTATGTTTCCTGGAGCACCTCGGTCATGATGGGGTGTGGTGTGGTCCAGGCTTCGCCGTGTTTTCTTGCGACGTAGGAATCGATGTACTGCATGGGTCCTGGGCGGAAGAGGGCGTTGGCTGCGATGAGGTCTTCGATGCGGTTTGGCTTCATGCGCATGATGACGTCGCGCATTCCGCCGGACTCAAACTGGAACACGCCCTTTGTCTCGCCTTTGATGAAGATCTGGTAGACGCGCTGGTCGGTGAGGTCGAGGTTTTCGATATCGAGCGGTTTGCCGGTGGTTTTTTCGGCGAGTTGGCGGGCGCGTTCGAGTGTGCTGAGGGTGCGGAGTCCGAGGAAGTCGAATTTTAGGAGGCCTACTTTTTCGACAGTTGGTCCGTCGAATTGGGTGACGATCGCAGTGTCGTTTGCGGGTTTGTAGAGGGGTAAGAAGCTGTCCAGCGGGGTGTCTGCGACGACGATGCCGGCTGCGTGTATTCCTGCGTGTCGGGAGAGGCCTTCGAGCTTACGGGCGATGTTGATGATTTTCTTGACGGTGTCGTCGGTGTCGTAGCGTTTTTTGAGTTCGGGTTCTGCTTCGAGTGCGCGGTCGATGGTCATGTTGAGCTCTGCCGGGATGAGGTTGGTGAGCTCGGTGGCTTCGGTGAACGGCATGCCCATGACGCGGGAGACGTCTTTGACGGCGGCTTTTGCTTTGAGGGTCCCGAAGGTGATGATCTGGGCGACGTGGCCATATTTGTTGCGGACGTAGTCGATGATGTCGCCGCGATGGGTTTGGCAGATGTCGACGTCGATGTCTGGCATTTCGTCGCGGTCGGGGTCCATGAATCGTTCGAAGTACAGGCCATAACGCAGGGGGTCGGGGGCGGAGATTCCGAGGAGGTAACTGACGACGGAACTGCATCCGCTGCCGCGCGCGCCGCATGGGATGCCTTGCTCGCGGGCGTAGTTCATGAACTCCCAGACGATGAGGAAGTAGCCGCTGAATCCTTTGCTGGAGATGACGCCGAGTTCGTAGTCGATGCGCTCGGTGACTTCGTCGGTAACGGGTTTGTATTTCTGTTCGGCACCTTTATAGACGATCTCGCGTAGGTACTCATCTTCTGCGCGGCCTTTGGGGAGTTTGTAGACGGGGGAATGTCTCTTGGTGAAGTCGAAGTCGACGTTGCAGAGGTCGGCGATTCGTAGGGTGTTGTCCATTGCTTCTGCGTGACCGGGGAAGAGCTTGGCCATCTCTTCGGGCGACTTGAAATAGAATTGGTCGGTGGGGAATTTGAAGCGGTCTTCTTGCGAGACGAGTGCGCGGGTGCTGATGCAGCAGAGGACGTCGTGGGCTTCGGTGTCGTCGTGGTCGAGGTAGTGGACGTCGTTTGTGACGATGAGTGGGATGCCTTTGCGGGTGGCGATGTCTATTAGTTCGGGGTTGATCATGCGTTGCTCTTCGATGCCGTGATCTTGGAGCTCGATGAAGAACCGATCGGGGCCGAAGATTTCGAGGTAGGTGTCTGCGATTTCTTCGGCGGCTTTTCGGTCGTGCTTCATCAGGGCTTGGGGGATTTCGGCGCCGAGGCAGGTGCTGGTGCAGAGGAGTCCTTTGGATAGTTCGCGGAGGGTCTCTTTGTCGATGCGCGGTTTGTAGTAGAAGCCTTCGAGGTAGCCGATGCTGGCGAGCTTGATGAGGTTGTGGTAGCCGGTGTTGTTCATGGCGAGGAGGAGGAGGTGGAAGCTCGCGTCTTTTTGTTTGGACTGTTTGACGCGGCGATCGCCGGGTGCGATGTATGTTTCGCAACCG
>JAJDDU010000571.1 GCA_029260155.1 Phycisphaerae bacterium
AGGGTGCTTTGGGTGAGGCTGAGGATTCGTCGGTTTATTCCCGGTTGATCCGTGAGGATCGGACGGGCGATTCGGCGCGTGGCAATCGGCGGGAGGTGTTCATCGAGCACTTGTCGGCGGAATACCTCGAGGATTTGAGCAAGGCCGATTTGTACGACGTGGTGACGGCAGATCCTGTACCGCTGGTGGCGGAGGACTCCGACAAGCAGAACAAGTTGAGCGGGTTTCTGGTGACGTTGCAGTGCCGGACGCCGCATGCGAAGCAGTATCAATTCGTTGCGGAGGCGTTCAAGGACGCGCTCAAGGCGCGCGGTCAGCAGCCGAAGATGGGGTTCTTTGTGAATCGTGTTGTCATCACGGGCGGGCGGGATTTTTCGGAAAAAGAGGCGAGCAAGGCGCCTTCTACGCGGGGTCGGCGGGACCGTCGTGGACCGCGACGGCCAGTGCGGGGCAAGAGGCCTGACGCGTCTGTCAAGGCGTACGATCCTGTGACGGACGAGCCCATGGACAACGACTGGGTCTTCGAGATGAAGTTCGACGTGGTGTTGCGGGACGCTCCGGAAAAGAAAGACGAAACCGCCTGAGAAGCGACTGGAAGGAGAGTTGATCAGTGCGTGGGGTTCTCGATATTCTGAAACGCAACCTATTCAACATAATCTGCGGTGTGGTTGTAGTTGCGTCGTTGGCCATGGGCGGTTGGGGCATTAGCAGTATGTCCGCTGTGACGACGGAGATGACAGGTGTGATGTCGTTGCACAGTCAATTCGGGCGCTTCAAGCGTGGGGCTGCGAACGATCGCACGATCGAGGCTGAGAAATCTCGGGTGGAAGCGGTGCGGCGGAACTATGGTCAGTTCCTTGAGGCGGCACTTGCATTTAATGACTTCAAGCCGCTGGATCCTCCGGCTGGGGAGGCTTTCTTCCCGACGCCGACACAGAAAGGGAAGCTGGAGTTTCCGCAGATCTACGTATCGGCGTTCGACGGCATGCTTGATCTTCTGAAAGCTGGTGTTCCGCCGACGGTAGCGGACATTTCGCAGACGCAAGAGGAGATGGAACAAGAGGCCCTCGCTGCGGAGAGTTTCGGGGTTGACGAAGAGGCGGATGCGTCGGGCGGGGACGGAATCGCGCACGTGAGCGCGTCCGAGGAAGCGCACAAATCGGGGTTGATCACGGAGGCGGATGCTCGGGGGTCGGCGACGGCACGGGCTTCGATCCGGCGGGCGAGGAGCATCTCCTGTTACGCGGATGCGAGCCTGTTCGACCTGAATGCGAAGATTGCTCAGCAGGGTCCGTTTTCAGTTCCGCCTCCGGCGGAGATGTGGAAGGCGCAGGTTTCGTTGTGGGTGCAGCAGGACGTGATTTCGTCTTTGGCGCGGATCAACGATACGGCGTCTGAGCGTCTGAAGTCTGCGGGGCGATCTGCCTGGGTGGGCGTGTTGCCGATCAAAGATGTCATCTCGATTCGGGTCTCGGATTACTTGCCTACGGAGGCGCGTGGTGCGAAGCGGGACGTGATGGGTCCTGATCCGGCGGGCGCGATCGGTTCGAGCGAGAAGGTGTTCACGCAGAACAAGTCCAACGAGCTTTACGACCTGGTGCAGTTTACGCTGAAGATGGTGGTCGATCCTCGGGAACTTCCGTTCATCATCGACGAGATTTGCGGGGACCGGTTTCACACGCTGTTGAACATCGAGTACGCATACGAGACAGAGGCGCTTCAGTCGCTGGACATGAGCGGCAAGATCTACGGATCTGGCCCAGCGGTGAAAGTTCTTATGGACTTCGAGACCATCTTCTTCGGCGACAAGTACCGGCGGTTGATGCCGGACTCGGTGCTGGCTGAGATTGGCCAGAAGCGACCCGAGAACAAGAAGGAGTCCTAGCGCCCCGGCGCTGTGGACGCAGTAGGAGAGACGCCTGGATGGCCAAGCAATCGGTCAACATCGTAGAACGTCACGTGGAGAAGGTTGTGCTGGCGCTGTGTGCGGCAGTGCTGGCTGCGTCGGTTGTGCGTTATTTGGTTTCGACGCCGAACACCGTTGAGATGGACGGCGAGGTCGTGCAGCCGAATACGATCGACGATCGCATCCGGGATGCGGGGCGGGCGCTCAAGGAGCAGTACGCGCGGGTCGAGCCGGACGAAGTCGAGGTCGTGGATTTCGTTCCGCCGTTGCGCGCGGCGTCGAGCCCGCTAGCCTATGCCAATCTGGGCGCGGAGCTTCGTTCGCCGGTTTCGTTCTTGGCGCCGGTTCCCGATATCGGGGACGCTCCACCGCGTGTGGGCGAGATTCGTCTGGCTGCTGTTGCTGCGCCGTCGAAGCCGCTGGTCACCGTGGGGCGTTCGACGGTGCATTTGGTTCCGCCGGTCGTACTGGTCGGCGGCGCGAAACCCGGTTCGGGTAACGCTGCGGCTGTTCCCGCCGCCGCGTTTGAGACCGATGTTAATTGGGTGACGGTTGCGGCGTTGTTCGATCAACAGCAGCAGATCAGCATTTGCAAGAAGGCGGGGTACAAGGCGGGGCGGCGAAATCCGTACGTCGTCGGAGTGGATCTGCAGCGTCGCGAGCGGCAGGTGGGCGGGGCGTTTTCGAAATGGGTGGACGTCAAGCCGTACGCGCCGACGGTGCTTCCCGAGTTTCCGCAAGTGGAGATTGTCGAAAGTCGGAAGGGTCCGACCGTGACACAATCGACGCGCGATCGCATACGTGACTTCTTCGGACTGTTGCGTGACAGTCAGGGGGATCTGTTTCGTCCGATGTTCCCTGAGGTCAAGTACGGGGCTGAATGGCTTTATCCGAAGCTGGAGGGCACGGACATACCGGCGCTTGATCGCGAGTTGTGCAATCCGTTAAAGGCCGACGCGTGCGAGGAGCGTGCCTATCCGCCCCAGACGGACCTCGCGCCTCCTCCGCCGGACAAGCCCAAAACGGACACAGAGTTGGTCGAGGATGAGTTGGTTCGCGCTCGTGTGCTCTTCCAGTTGCGCCAGTGGGAAGCGGTCATCGACCTTGCGGAAGCAATCAAGAAGATGCCGGGCGTTCGTGCAAACCACATCCAGAAGGCCGATCGGTTGATCGAGGATGGGGAGCAGAAAGAGCGGGACGAAGCCCTGGGACGAACGAAAGCGCCGACCGAGGATGATACGGATGACGTGGTTCAGCGGCGGTCGAGATATCAGGTTGTCTGGGCTCATGACGCGGAGGCAGCGGCGGGCGGTGGAGCGGTATCGGGAAGAACTTATCAGTATCGGATGCGGGTGAAGCTCTACAACCGCTACATCGCGGTCCCGGAGGACGTCGCGGATCGTGGTGACGCCGAACGAGCTTACGTGGTCGGTGAATGGTCTCCGCCGTCGGAAGACGTGAATGTCCAGCCAGACACGGAGTTTTTCCTGACCAGCGGTAGTGTCAACAACGCCTCGACCGCCAAAGTTACGGTGTTCAAGTGGTATGAGGGTGTTTGGGTGAGCCACAGTTTTTCAGTCGCTGTTGACGAACTGATCGGTGGCGGCGCCAAAGAGGCGGTTCGGGAACTTGCCGACGGCGCCCTGGACAAGCCGTACATCGACTTTTACACCGGTTCTACGGTCGTGGACATAGATGATGACTATGAATACCGTGCCCGACGTCGCAAGGGGCGTGTGGGGTTCGAGGTTGATTCACCTAAGCCGACGATCGCCCTGGTCTATCTGGACGATGAGGGCACGCTGCGGCAGCGTACGGTGGCAGCGGATCGCCCGAGTCCCCAGTACAAGAAGTTCAAGGAAATCGTCTTCCG
>JAJDDU010000572.1 GCA_029260155.1 Phycisphaerae bacterium
ACGTTCTCTGCTGGCAATCCCCGTTTTCCATCCCGCTGTAAGCACTCTAGAAGCCACCCGCAACGGGGTTTCCGGACTCGCCGTGCGGGTCCGAGAATCTTCTCGTTTTTTCTGTCCGCTTTTGGTCCGTTTTCGTGCGACTCTAGTTGGGGAAGCGTTCGAGTGCGGCGCCGATCGGAACAAGCGTCATGACCCTTTGCACCGTCCACCGCGGACGGGCATTTGGGGTCATCGTTTGTTCCGAATCGGCGCCGCCTTTTTTTGTCCGCCTACCCGGTGAGGGAAAACCTGCGCGCTGCGTGTGACATGCCTACTCCGGCCCTGATCTTTTTCGCGAACACACCCTGCAATTCTACGACCCATTACGGTACAATGTACCCCGGGAGAGGGTCCGCTTTTGTTTGGGAAATCCGTCTCGCGCCGGCCGGACCGGACGTGTAGACCATAAAGGTAGCGTGTCACAGTGTCAGACCTGTGACACCATTATCCAACTGCGAGGGGTTTAGATGCAGAACATCGTTTGCGCAATCGCGGTCGTGACCGCGGTCGCTTTGGTAACGCCAGGGAATGCGGGCGCGCAACCTAACAACTTGAATCCGACAGACTCCCTTTGCCTGAAGCTTCGCAACGTCAGCGATGAGAACGCGCAAGGCGATTGCCAGAGCGAAGACTCCGGCTGCGTCGGCGGTCCCACGCTCCGATGCACCGACGACGATCTCGATCCGCTCAACGGCGGCATCTGCATCGACCGCGATTGCTTCGACGTCAATGACATCGTCACCGTCGATGTCGCGTTGGGGCCGACCGCGACCATCGCCTGTGGAGCGCAGGTTTTCCTCGGATGGGACACCGACAGTCTCGACTACGTCGACCACGTTATTGAGCCCGAGAGCGAACTCGGATGGGATCTGCATTTCGTCAATTTCGTGAACACCAACGCGGGGACGCTGGATCTGGCCCTGGGAGTGCCGATCGTTCAAGGCTGCAACGAAGCATCCGGCACGACGGATGGTGGCACAATCCTGCGCCTGACTCTTGCCGTCACTGCCCACTGCAACACTCTGGACGTACGGTTTCGGGATTTCAATTTTCCGACGACGGTCAGCGGCGCCCTTGGCAATCTCCCTATCGTCGGCTGCAACGGTGACGTCGATCCGTCCGGGTTCGACGTCACACTCAAGTCCCCGCCCGAGTGGTCCTGCCCACAGAGCAGTTCCGGCGACGCGGACTGCGGACTCGTCACGCGAGAGGTTCTCTTCCCGCCGATTTCGGTCGACGATCCGTGCGAGCAGACAACGACGCCCGCGGCCGACCTTTGCACAGTCACCTATTTCCAAAACTGCACGGGCGACCCGGATTGTGAAGGCCTGGGAACGTGCGTCGACGGACTCTGTACCATGCCCACCATTCCTAAGGGAGTCGAACTCTCTGCATTGCTCGACGGGGGCGGCGATTTCCTGCCCGGCAGAACCGAATTCCGCTGTGCCTACACCAATGCGTGCGGTCTTTCGCAAACGTGTGCGGCCGACATCGACAACAGTGGCGTCTTCATTCCCGACAACTGCCCCCAGATTCTCCACGTGGACCAGAACATCGGGGCCGGTGACCCCGACGGTGTGAGTTGGTGTACCGCGTTTGATGGTATTCAGGAGGCGCTGGCGGCCGCGGCCAAGACGAAGGGATGGGTCAACGAAATCCGCGTGGCGCGAGGAACCTACCGCCCCGCGCTTCCCGACGGTGATCGCCAAATCAGCTTTGCCCTCATCGACGGACTGTCACTTGTCGGCAGTTATGCCGGGTGCGACGCCTCCAATCCCGATGACCGCAACACCGTATTCTACCAGACCACGCTCAGCGGCGATCTCAACGGCGATGACGAGCTCGAAGGAGTCCGTATCAACGACAACAGCTTTCACATTGTGACGGTGGACGACACCACGCAGTCCTCCGTAATCGACGGATTCACCATCGCCGCAGCCACCGCGGACGATGACAAGTCGCCCCACGACACCGGTGGCGGAATCTATGTTACCGGCGGAAGCGTGACCGTGATGCGATGCGTTCTGAGAAACAACCTCGCTCGCTTCGGCGGTGCGATCGGCAACGTCTCGGGCAACACGGTCGTGATCAACAGTAGGTTTGCGTTCAATCTCGCGATCGGTACGGGCGGAGCGATCAACAGCGTCGATAGCGATCTCACCCTGGTCAACTGCACGTTCGGTTTGAACACCGCCAACACCGCTGGCGGGGCCATACACGGCGACGCAACGAGCACACAAACCGCGCGCAATTCGATTATCTGGACCAACGGTGCAACGCCGATCAGCGGCGACGCAACGGTTACCCACAGCATCATTCAAGGCGGTTGGCCCGGGCAGGGGAACATCGACGCCGATCCCCTGTTTTTCAACCCCGCCTCCGGAGTCTTCCAGCTGTCGGCCACATCGCCCGCCCTCGATGCCGGCGACAATACGCAAGTGCCAGATGGTGTCACTTTGGACATCATCGGCACGCCACGTTTTGTCAATGATCCGTTTTCGCTGGAAACCGGGAACCCGGGTTTGCAGGGGGCGGCCGTGGTCGACATGGGCGCATTCGAACTCCTGCTGGGCGACTCGCTTCAGGATGGCGACGTGGATTCCGAAGACTATCAGACCTTCTTCGACTGCTCAGGCATTGGGCCGCTCCCTGAGGAGTGCATTGCGCACGATTTCGACGGCGATGTCGACATCGACCTCCTTGATATGATCGGCTTCCAGATCGCCTTCACAGGCGAGTCCAGCGGCGGCCCGCCTGGGTAAGCTGCACGACACTGCACAGAACTACGTCGTCCGGCAGTCACGTCCGTTTTTCAGCGGGGCAAGTGTACTTCAAAAGGCGGTGTCGCCGCATACCCGGTCGAACGATCCCTGGATTCGCCCCCGAAAACCTGATAGAATTGCCATATTGTCTGGCTGCCTGCGACACACGTACGGAATGGTCCCTGCGCGTAGCGAACTCAGAGCGGGGCGGCATGGAAAAGAAGCCTCAACACGTGCGGAGCAGCATCATGAGCACGAAATACTACGTCCCACAACGACCCACCCGCCGACTCCCATGCGTTGTGCTCGCCCTGGCAATGGCCTGGTTCGGTATCACGGCGCGGGCACAGACCAATCTCGCCGATTTGAACGTCGTGCGTTCGCCCGCGACGGGCGTGGCCTCCTTTGTGACCGCGCGCAATGCGGGTGCGATCCCAGTTCGCATTCCCGCCGGCAGCGCGACCGCCGAGCCGATGGACTTCCTGGACCAATACGGAGATCTCTTCGGGATCACCGCACCGGCCGAGCAGCTAGTCGAGTCGGACCAGACCAGCGATTCGCTTGGCCATACGCACACGACTCTCACTCAGGTACACCGCGGGATACCCGTCTTTTCCGGCGTTCTCAAGGTTCATCAGAATGCAGCCGGTATGTTCACGGCGGCAAACGGCGACTTCTATCCCATCGCCTCCAAAGTCTCGCCGGACCCAATCATCGACGCGGAAGCGGCTGAACGCATCGCGCGTACGATCCTCCTTGCGGGCGAGCCAGTGATTTCGCAATCCGAATTGGTCTTCGTCGATCCTGGGTGGTATGGCGATCCGCCCGTCGGAACCCGTTTGGCCTATCACATCATCCTTGAGGATACGTGGGCCGCCGTGCGCGAAGCGTTCTTCATCGACGCACACAACGGCGTCATTCTTGACCACTGGTCCATGTTGCACTCAGCCAAACTACGAGCGATTCATGACGGCCAGGGTGGGTTCAATCTGCCCGGACCCATTGCCCGATTGGAGGGGCAGGTCGCCACCGGCGATTCCGATATCGATGCGGCGTACGACTACTACGGCGACACGTACGACTACTTCTTCCGAGCGTTCGGCCGTGACGGAATCGACGACGACGGCATGACGATGGTCGCCACGACCCACTCGACTGCCCCGTTCTGTCCAAACGCGTTTTGGAGCGGGTCGCTGCGACAGATGGTGTTTTGCGATGGCACCGTGACCGATGACATCGTCGGGCACGAGCTGACACACGGCGTCACGGAGTTTTCAGCCAACCTGATTTACCAGAATCAATCGGGACAGCTCAATGAATCCTACTCCGACGTTTTTGGAGAAATGATCGACCTGTTTAACGGTGATGCTGCCTTTGCGGGCACGCCGGGCGGGTCGCCGAGTTGGCCGACACACGAGACCGGTCCCGGGGAAGACGAGCCCAACAACCTCCGCTCGGCTTGCAGTTCCTCCCCTTCCAACGCCGACGGCGTCCGCTGGATGCTCGGCGAAGACGCCGAAGCGTTCGGCGGAGCGATTCGCGACATGTGGGATCCGCCCTGCGAAGGCGACCCGGACCGCGCCAACAGCCCGCTTCAAATATGCCACACAGGTGATGTCGGTGGTGTTCACTCCGGCAGCGGCGTCCCCAATCACGCCTTCGCCATACTCACCGACGGTAAGGCCTTCAACGGTTTCGTCATCGACGGCATTGGGCCCATCAAGGCGGGCGCAGTCTGGTATCGCGCGCTGACCACGTACCTCACCGTCGCCTCCGATTTCGACGACGCATACTTTGCCCTCAATCAGGCGGCCGCCGATCTCGTCGGGACAGAGCCAAACGACCCCCGGACCGGCGCGCCCTCGGGCGATCCATTCACCGCCGGCGATGCTGAGCAGGTTGACTTCGCCTTGCGCGCCGTGGAAATGCACACGCCCGGCCTATGCGGTGACGGAGCCGTCCTCAACACCGAACCCGCGCCGGTGTGCCCCGGCAGCGAGACCATTTTCGCCGACGACTTTGAAAACGGCGTCAACGACTGGACGGTCACAAGCGCCGGTCCCGGCGGCACATATGACTGGATCCAGACCGCCGATCTGCCCACCGGCCGCACCGGCACTGCCTGGTTCGTCGATGATCCCGACTCAGATTGCTTTGGTCCCATTGTCACCGCGCGTCACTCGCTGATCAGTCCGGAAATAGTCCTGCCGGCCGATGTGAACTTTCCGACGTTGTCATTCATGCACTCGGTCCAGACGGAAACGGCCTGGGACGGAGGCAACCTCAGCATCTCCGTCAACGGCGCCGGGTTTCAACTGATTCCACACGCCTCGTTTCTCTACAACCCATACAATATCGTGCCCATGCTCGGCCCGCCGAGCACCAATCCCCTTGGCGGATCGAGCGCCTTCAGCGGGCGCGGAGGAGAATGGGGCACATCGCTCGTACACATCGGCGCATTCGCGTCCGGCGGCGATTCTGTCCGAATCCGATTCGACTTCGGCAAGGACATATGTGCGGGCGCGATCGGGTGGTACGTGGACGACTTCGAACTCTACGACTGCAACATTGAAGACTGCAACAACAACGGTATCCCTGACGAGGACGAACTGGGTGGCGGACCGCAAGTGGACGTTGTCATTCAGCAGGCACCCAACCGGTCGGCAGTGGTCAGCGATGCCGACCCCGGCTTCTTTCAGCGAAACGTCTGCGCCGAGAGCTTCGCCGTCGCACACACCAAGAGTATCGAGACCATCAGGATATGGGGCATCTACGCGACCGGAAACGACGTATCCAGCAACGACTTCACCGTTCGCTTCCACGAATCCACCAACGGCTTCCCGGGTACGACCGTCGCGGCAATCAACAGTGTTCCGTTTAGTCTCTCTGGAACCGGAACCTTCGCCTTTGGGCTCCCGATTTGGAGAGTAACGCTGACTTTTGCCAGCCCGGTTGTTCTCGATCCCGGGGTTTACTTCGTTCAGATCTATAACGACACCGTGGACAGCGAAGACATGTTCTTCTGGGTGTCGTCTCACTATCTCGGGGCACCCGGATACGTCGCATCTTCGAGCGCGCCGGGAGGGGCTTGGTCGTTCGGCGCTTACTACGACCTCGCCATAGAGATCCTAGCCGGCGTCACGGGCGGTGACTGCAACAGCAACGCAATCCCCGATGATTGCGAGGTCGATTGCGACGGCAACAGCCGGCCGGATGACTGCGACATTGCAGGCTGCCCGCCCGGCGACATCTCATGCTCCGACTGCAACGCCAACGGCCTGCTTGATTCCTGCGAAACGACTGACTGCAACGAAAACGGGGTCCCCGATGACTGCGATGTCGTGTCCGGCGTGAGCGAAGACTGCAACGGTGACGCTGTCCCTGACGAATGCGGTACGGACTGCAATGCCAACGGCACATCGGACGAATGTGATTTTCTCGATGGAACGCTGACCGACAACAACGGAAACGGTATCGCCGATGAATGCGAGACGGTCTTCGTCAACGCGACCTCCGGCGGCGGCACGCACGACGGTACGACATGGGCCACGGCGTTTCTCGGCTTGCAGGAGGCACTGACGCTCGCGGCCGATTCCGGCGGCATTGTCCAAGAAGTGTGGGTCGTGGCCGGGACCTACAAACCCGCTCCGGCCGGTGGAGATCGAGAAGAGACATTTACCATCCCTGACGGCATCAAGGTCTACGGCGGCTTCACCGGTGGCGAGACCTTCTTGGGCCAGCGTGACCCCGTCGCAAACCCGACGATTCTCAGTGGCGACTTGTCCGGCGATGACGGCCCCAACTTCGCCAATTACCTGGATAATTCGTTCCACGTGGTCACGATTTCCAATTCCGACGGGTCGCACGCGGCGACGCTCCTCGACGGATTCACCATACGCGGCGGCAACGCCAACGGAATCCCTCCTGGTTTCGTGGGCGGTGGCATGTACATCGAGGGCGGAGAAGCCACCATCGCAAACTGCACGCTCATTGAAAACAGGGCATCCGTCGGCGGCGGCATGCACGTTCAGAATGGCAATCCCACCCTCAAGAACTGTACGTTTATCGAAAACTTCGCGGATTCCGCCGGTGGCATGTCCACGACAGGCCAAGGCGCCCCGGTCTTGACCGACTGCCTCTTCGACCGCAATGAAGGCGGCGGAATGGGCAATTCCGACGGCAGCGCGCCAGTGCTGTTGCGCACTGAGTTTAGAGAGAACATCTCGAATGCCAGCGGTGCCGGAATGCACAACAGCAATGACGCCAACGCCAGCCTCACGCACTGCCTCTTTGTGGACAATGTGTCCGCTTTCGGCGACGGCGGCGCCATCTACAGCAGAGACGGCAGTAACATCGTGGCCGTACACTGCACCTTCACGAACAACAGTGCCCTCAGTCGCGGCGGTGCGATGTATAACTTCAACAACAACCCCTCTGTTGTGAATTGCGCGTTCATAGGCAACCAGGTGACCGATCTGTTCAGCGATGGCGGCGGGCTCTATACTTCGGTGGGCAGCGCGACCGTCACAAACTGCACCTTCAACGCGAATTTCGCCGCCGGCAGTGGAGGCGGCCTGTACCACTCGGGAAGCGGCAGCACGGTCACGCTGAGAAACAGCATTCTTTGGGGCAACGCCGACGGTGGATCGGGCCTCCAGGACGCGCAGGTCTTTCTCGCCAGTGGATCGGCAGCTGTAGATTACTCCTGCATTCAAGGCCTAACCGGGGCGCTCGGGGGAACCGGCAATATCAGCAGCGACCCCAGGTTCAGCGACACCGCAGCCGGCGACCTGCGTCTGGAATCCGATTCGCCCTGCAGTGACGCAGCCGACAATCTCGCGGACACGGACGCCAATACGGCAGGAGTGCAGGCACTTCCCGATACCGATCTCGACGGCAATTTCCGTTTCTTTGACAATGCCGCTGCGCCAGACACTGGCAACGGTACCTCGCCGATCGTGGACATGGGCGCTTGGGAATTTCAGGAATGCACATCGCCAATCATCTCGATCGAGCCCACCAATCAAGGTGGCTGCATCGGAAGCAGCGCGACGTTTGAAGTCACAGCGATTGGCACGCAAGTGATTGGTTACCAGTGGCGTGCGGGCGGTTCGAACATCGCGGGGGCCAATGGCGCCTCGTACACAGTCGCTCCGATCACACCCGACGATGCCGCACTGTATGACGTGGTTGTGAGCAACGAGTGCGGCTCGGCGACGAGCGTGACGGCTGCGTTGATCATTGAAACTGAGGTGCCGACGATTGTGTTGCACCCGCAGACTCAGGGCGGATGTGTCGGGGAAGTGGTAACGCTCACCGTCCTGGGTGAATCGATCGGCCCCGTTGCGTACCAATGGCGAAAGAACCTCGCGATTCTTCCCGGCGCAAGCGGCGAAAGCTATACAATTGACGGGTTCGGCATCGACGACGCCGGCAGCTACGATGTCCTTGTCACCAACGGTTGCGGCTCCACCGCCACCGATCCCGCCATCCTCAGCATAGGTGCTGCGCCTGCCGTGAGCGACCACCCAACCGACGCAACAACCTGCGGGGGCGGCGTGGCAGTCTTCACAGTCACCACGTTCGGAACCGAGCCGCTTTCCTATCAATGGCGTAGAGACGGCGAGAACATCGTTGACGCCAGTGAGAGTACGCTGGCCATCGATCCCGCGACGATCGGCGACGCCGGCGCGTACGACGTCGTCATCACCAACCCCTGCGGATCGGACACCAGCGATGCAGCCACGTTGACGGTGACCCCGCCTGTGTTGGGTGACTTTGACGGCGATTGCGCCGTCACGATCGAGGACTATAGGGTCTTTCAGAACGACTGCCTATCGCGCGATCACACGTGGCCGGAATTCACGCCGCCGGCCGAGGAGTGCTTGAGCCTCGATGCCGACGCGGACGGCGACGTCGATCTGCTCGACTTCGGGAACCTTCAGGCGGTGTTCGGCGAATAGACGCAGAGGCGGGAGTCAAAGACGGTCGCACCAAGCTGACTTCGGACGATTAAGTGGGGTAAACTACTTAGTCGACATTCCGCATAGATTGCCCATATAGCCTAATCACTCCCAGTGCTACACGACATGTTGAATCAGCACTCGACACAGAGGTCCACGATCTGCTACGATGCACGCGTTGTCAGGTCACTTGAAGCGCTGGTGCCGGACCGTGACACTTTCGATCCGGCATCGGGGGATGCGAAGTTATGTGTGTGCTGCCCCGGAAGCTATGCCCGCCAGTCCAGTCGAGTATTGCGGTATCGCCCCTGCGCGACGCGTTTACCTTGATCGAGTTGCTGGTCGTGGTGTCCATCATCGCGACGTTGCTATCGCTGTTGGTCCCAGGGTTACGCGGCGCGCGCGAACAAGCTCGGATCGTCGTGTGCAGGCGCGAACACAGCCGCCATTGGGCTTGCTGCCTATGCATACGCCACGGATTCCAGCGGCTGGCTTTGTGGTTCGCCGGGTACGAGCGGCAGCGTGATGTACATCGATACCGAAGCTGATCCGACGGAAGAAGACATCGCCACGGACCCGTCGCAGAATTGGGACTACGCGGGAGCCTTGGGACCAACGTACATGAACACTTCCCTGCCTGCCAACCGCGCGGAGCGCATGCAGGAGGTGGCTGGCGGTGTGTTTTCCTGCCCGTCGAACCGCTACTTCGCAAATCCGGTTGAGGGGTCTACCAATCCGCCGCCCAACGTCAACGGTGAACCCATCGGGTCATTCAAGCGACAACCGATGGTCAGCTACAACACTATTCGCAACTTCATGTTGTGGCCGCGCACGATGGTCGATCGCGATCCCTCGCGACCGTGGGGCCCGGTGGCACCCTTCCTGGAGGCGAGTTTCGATACGATCGGCGGTAAGACGCTGCGCCCGAAAAACTACCTTCCCGTCATGGACCGCATTACAAATCCCGCCGGCAAAGTATTCCTGGCCGACGGCAATCGATTCACCCGTCGTTCGGGGAAAATCACGTACGATATCGAGTGGAACGCCGAAGCCGGCGGCGCTTTCTGCAACGGAGGGCCGACGCTGCCGTTGACCCAGGGTACGAACAATCACGTGCTATCGAGCTACCATACCGACCCGCGCATCGGCAAGTTCGGTTACCGTCACACCAGCGGCGGCAAGCGAGGCATTGTCATCAACTGCTTCGATGGCCACAGCACGTTTATCTCGGAAGCGGAATCGCGCGAGCCGGACTACTGGTGGCCCAAGGGCACGGTCATTCCGTTTTCCGAACTCAACGACGCCAGTCGCATGCGCGTCGCCGGCCGCCTCGATTCCAGCTACAACTACAACGTAGGCCGTTAGTGACCAGACCACCTGCCGGCGGTGAGAGATTGCCGATTCGCGCCGACCGCCATCTCCGGCCGCGCAAGGCAGGTAGAAGAAGGCTGGCGAGAAACGCTATCGTTTCCCCGAGTTCACCGGAATCCTCTAGTCCCATGCAGATGCAAGCGACTGCGCGCCCTTCGCGCTAATCGCCGTCTCCGCCGAACACCAGCTGAATCGCTCGGAAATCGGCTTGGTCAACGTCCAGGTCGAGATCGGCGTCAAAGACGGTACAGTTCTGATCGGGGAGCGCGCCGCCAGGGCCCTCGACACAGGTCAGAAAATCCGCGAAATCGAACACGTTGACGAGCAAGTTGCAGTCCGAGTCGCCAAGTCCGGCGCCGGCTTCGTACGCACCCATGTCTGTGCGGGCGCACTGCAACCGGGGTCGCCCGTCAAGGTCGCTGACTCCGGCTTGGAGTTCGAACAGCGGGTCGCCCGCGTTGACCGCGATGGACCCTGCTGCGAGGCGGAAGTCTCCGCCGCCGGTGTCCACAAACTGCGGGTCACCCGTGATGTTCCCGTTTTCGTCGGGCCCGGAGAGGTCTTCGATGAGGCTGAAGCTGCCCGTCACGCTCCCGCCGAATACCGGTGCGGCATGTCCCCAGAGAAGGCAGTTGCGCAAGTCGACGTTGCCGGTGAAAACCTGATCAATTGCCCCGCCGGGCACTACCTCGTCTTGTCCGATTCGGTTGCCGACGAACGTGCAGTGTGAGATCGTCCCGTTCTTGGCGGATACCGCCCCGCCTCGACCGGCCGCTGCGGACCCGGAGTCGCCGACCCCGTGGCCAGTGCTGTTGTTGACGGATAGGCAGTTCGACATGATCAGTGTTGAAGTGACGCGTATTGCTCCGCCATCTCCGCCAAAGCTGAAACCATTGCCGTAATCCGCGGGACCGCAGAGATTGTCCATGAAGATGCAGCGGTGAACGGTCGCATTCTTGGCGGCAATCGCCCCGCCGTCGCCGCCGGAACCCGCGTCGCCGAATTCGCCCTCCCCTCCGCCTCCGCCAGTTTCGTTGCCGCCAAAGAAACTATCAACGATCATCAGATTCTCGGCAGAAGAGAAGATCGCCCCACCGCGTCCACCACTGCCTGGTGCCTCATCGCTAACCCCCCCACCCCGTTTCGTTGGCAACGAACGAGCAGTCGCGAATGATGCCGCTGCTTCCGTTGCGGAAGTAAACAGCACCGCCCCGTCCGCCGGATCCGCCGAAGCCAATGTGGCCATCTTTCGACAGTCCGCGGAGGCCGGTGCGGGCGATGTTCGAAGCGAACATGCTCGACTCGATTCGAACCACGGCGCCGAGCCCGCAGTAGACGCCGCCCCCGCCAACGGCGAGTGGGCCGGGTGGAAACACGAAGTGCGGCGACCGCCCTGAGGCGTTGTCCCGCACGATCAGGTTGCTGAGTGTGGCTTCGGCACTGACGACCCGAACGCCGCCGCCGCTCTCACTGTCGGGTAGACCACCCGTCACTGTGAACCCGTCAAGTACACTCTCCGAAGCGTTGTTTTCGATACGCACAACATGATGCGACTGGTTTCCGTCGAGGAATCCGCTCAGAACAGTCGACGCGGGATCGACCGTGCGCTGGGACAAGTCAGTTTCCGTTCCCAGGAACGAACCATAGACGGCCACGGACTCCGGCACTGCAAATGACCGAGTTGGATCATTGGTCTCTCGGTCCGGGCGATAAGTACCCCTTCGCACCCACACCTGCGCACCTGGCTCTGCGACATCCAATGCATCTTGCAGGTCGAAGAACGCGTTGTCCCAACTCTCGCCGGTGTTGGCCCCGGAGGCTGCATGATCGACGAAGATCACATCGCTCGCCGCGAAGCTCCTTGCGCTTGCCGCCAACACAACCACGGTCGTCAATCGAACGCCCGAAACCAGAGTCGAGTAACGCATGGCACGCGCCTTTCAAGAAACCGAATTGAGGAGGATCCAGATCGCAGTAATCTGGATGGCCGTTTTCGATCATCGCGGACCCGCGACAGGCCGCGCCCCAGGGCACAACTATGATGATATCGCGTTGCCCGGGAGGCAGTCAATTGAATTCGGTATCAGAATACCAAGAACTTCACAATTGAGCGTACTGCACGGCGTCTGGCCTCGGAGCAATGATTCGTCCCTGGTCTTCCGCACCATGTGACGCAGGCGCGATTCGCGCAGAGAGTCATTCCGAGCGCAGCGTATCGATCGAAGTGGAGGATGTGATTGCGGAACCCGGCGCATTCACAGGCGTGATGGTGGAGCTTCTCCAAGAGCGAATGAGGAGCTTGATGCCGTGGAGATCCTCTTGCTTGATTTCGGGCTTTCACTCGCCTGCCATGCCCGGCAACCATGCGAACTTCCCACTCAAATCGCCACCAAGGTACGGCGCGAAGGCAAGCGTCCGGACCGGCCAAGCAGTGTCCCCGTCGCGCAGGCAATCACCGTGCCGAACAGCATTGGGGAGCGTCTGCGCTTGCATGGGCGTCGATGATGCGTCAAACTGCGAGTTCGCGCCACCGGAGCCCGTCGGGTTTCCGGTGTGGCTGCGCATGCAGAGGTTGGTCGATGGCAGGGCGGAAAAAACTGGGCGAGATTCTACTTGAGTCTGGCGTGATCAACGCGAACGCGCTGGCCGATGCGCTACAGTACGCTACCGAGCACGGCAAGCGGATCGGCGAGGCACTGGTCGAACTTGAGTTGGCGGATGAGGAAGCGGTGACGCGCGCGTTGGCGGCGCAGTTCAACATGCCATTCGTCGAGCTCGACAGCGGCTCGGTCGATGAGGAGGCGCTCAAGCTCCTGTCCGAAGAGATCATTCGGCGTCACGGGGTCGTACCGATAGGCCGGGAGGGTAACCGACTGAGGGTGGTCATTAGTGACCCGCTCGATTTGGAAACGATGGACGTGCTGCGTTTCCGTCTGAACGTGGACTTGATTCCGGTCCTAGCGCCGCCGGCGAAAGTGCGCGACTTCATCGAGAAGTTCGTCAATCCCATGACGGACGAGATGTCGAAGACGATGGCCAGCATCGACCATGATGCGCCGGAAATCGAGGACAAGGATGGCGATGGGAACATCCTGGATGGCAGCGATGCTGACGCGCCGATCATCCGCTTGATCAACTTGGTGATTGCCGAAGCGGTTCGTTCACGGGCGAGCGACATTCACATCGAACCGATGAGCGACCGCGTGCGTGTGCGCTATCGGATTGACGGTGTGTGTCACGTTCGGGACGACGTTCCCAAGAACATGCAGAGCGCGGTGACCACGCGCATGAAGATCATGTCGGGTATGGACATTGCCGAGAGGCGTGTTCCCCAAGACGGGCGCATCAAGCTGAAAATCGGTGGCGGTCAGATCGACTTTCGCGTCAGTTCGTGTCCGAGCTATCATGGTGAGTCGGTGGTGCTGCGTATTCTGAGACCGGACTCCGTGACGATCGGCATCGCCGCCTTGGGCTTCGAGGACGACGACAACAAGCGTTTCCAGCAGACCATCAAACGTCCCAACGGGATCTTCTTGGTCACCGGTCCCACGGGATCGGGCAAAACGACGACTTTGTACGGAGCGCTGCAGGATTTGAATCGGCCCGACAAGAAGATCATCACGGTTGAGGATCCGGTAGAGTACAACTTCACCGGCATGAACCAGTGCCAAGTTCGGGAAGACATCGGTTTTGGATTCGCCCGGATTCTGCGTTCGATGCTGCGTCAGGCACCGAATATCATCTTGGTGGGTGAGATTCGTGACCGCGAGGTGGGCGACGTTGCGATTCAGGCGGCGCTTACCGGCCACCTGGTGTTCAGCACTTTGCATACGAACGATGCGCCCTCGGCGATTACGCGATTGATCGACATGGGCATCAAGCCTTTCTTGGTTGCCAGTGCGGTTCAGGCGATCATGGCGCAGCGGTTGGTACGTGTGATTTGCAAGGAATGCAAGGACGTGGATCCGAGCCCGAACAGGGCGATGCTGAGCGTCCTGGGCTTTCGAGGCGATCAGTTGGAGGGGAAGGTATTCTACAAGGGTAAGGGCTGCTCACGCTGCGGGGGGACGGGGTACCGCGGTCGTCAGGGTATTTTCGAGTTCCTGCAACTCAGCAGTGAGCTTCGTGAGTTGGCGTTCAACCGCGCCCCAACGACGGAATTGCGCAGGGCGGCGCGAGCGACTGGGATGCGATCGTTGGTGGAGGATGGCAAGCTAAAGATCCTCAAGGGCATCACCACGCCGGAAGAAGTTGCGCGCATTGCGCAGGCCGAAGGGCTTGCCACGTTCGAGGAGGACTGACACCCGGAGTTTCAGCGTCGTGCTTGGTTGGCGACGCCTCCGAGAGTAAACGCCAGGAGCATGCTCGTCGCCCGCAAGAGGTGGCGGCCTATTATTCGCTGTACGCCCGGTGGGCGTGTACGCGAATTGCGAGATTCCGCGTATGGCTATGTTGCACATTGACCGTTTGCTGGAAACGGTGATCAAGCAGGGCGGATCGGACCTGCACCTGACGGTGGGCGTCCCGCCGGTGATACGCCTGCACGGGCGTTTGCGTCAGTTGGAGACCAAGACCCTCGGTCCTGAGGACACGACCGCGTTGATGAAGGCGATCACGCCCGAACGCTGCCAGCAGGAGATTCAGGAGGAGGGAGGCTGCGACTTTGGATTCGCGTTCGGGGAACACGGGCGATTTCGCGTGTCGGTGTTCCGGCAAAAAGGCAATCTGACGCTGGTCTTGCGACTGATCCCCTCGCGATTGCTGTCGTTCGAGGAGATCGGTCTTCCGAAGATCATCTCGGCGCTGTGCAGGCGTCCGCGTGGGCTGTTTCTGGTTACAGGCCCCACGGGATCGGGCAAGACGACAACGCTGGCGTCGATGGTTAACTATATTAACGCCGGCCTGGACCGTCACATTGTGACGATTGAAGACCCGATCGAATACTACCACGCACACAAGAAGTCACTGGTGAACCAGCGCGAAGTCGGGGTGGACGTTCCCAGTTTCTCGGAAGCTCTACGTCGCGTTCTGCGTATGGACCCGGACGTGATTCTGGTGGGTGAGCTGCGCGACCTCGAGACGATCGAAGCCGCGATCACCGCGGCAGAGACCGGCCACCTGGTTTTCGGCACGCTTCACACGACGGGATGCCAGGGCACGATCAACCGTATCATCGACGCTTTCCCGCAGAACCAGCAGGACCAGATTCGGGTGCAGCTTTCGGTGACGCTGATCGCCGTGCTTTCTCAAGCGCTGTGTCCGAAGCAGCCCAAGGGCATGGTCGCTGCCTATGAGTTCATGGTGGTAACCCCAGCCGTTGCGAACCTAATCCGTGAGAACAAGGTTTACCGCCTCGACTCAGCCATTCAAACAGGCAAGAAATTCGGCATGCGGCTGCTCGATGAGCATTTGTGGGAGCTGTTCAGCACGAACAAGATCACAGCCGAGGAAGCAGTGGACAAGTCGCGCAGGCCGGGTGAGATGCAAGACAAGATCGACGCGCACTCGCGTGGGCTGGACGTCGACGCGATGGAATCCCAGAAGCCTGACGACGACGACGACGGGCCAAAAGTCCCGCGGCGGAACAGCTGAGCGGAGTCGCTTGACGGTCCGCGGGACGCGTGTTTCGAGGAAGAAGAGAATCGCCCATGGAAATGCCACCCATCGAGCAACTACGCGGCCGCCAGCTGGGACGCGTCCTGATCAAGATGGGCGTTCTCCGTCGACGAGACGTGCTGGACGCACTGGAGATCCAGAAGGAACGCAGAGGCCCCCTTGGCGCCATCCTCGTCGAAGCGGGGCATATCACCGAAGAGCAACTCAACTTGGCCCTGGCTGCGCAAATCGGCATGGAGGCGGTCGACATCGGCGCGATGGACATCCCGCAGAAAGTCATCGACATGGTGCCTGCGCAGATGGCCAACACCTACAAGATCGTTCCGTTCGCCTACGACGCCGATCGAAACCAGCTGAGCGTGGCCTTGTCCTCTCCGGACAACTTTCGCGCGACCGACGACCTAAAGACGCTGATGGGTTTCGACGTTGTGGCGGCCATCTGTGACGCAGCGACGTTGCAGCAGGCGCTTGAGAAGTGCTATCCCGAGGGCTCTCTGGAGTCGATGAGCGCAATCATCGACGAGATTGCCGGCGACGATGACCTGGCTGCCTACGCTGATCGTGGCGAGAGTGTCGACCTCGCCGAACTCAAGGAGTTGGCTGAGTCGAATCCGGTGAAGAGGCTTCTCAACCTCGTTCTCCTTCAGGCGATCAAGGACAAAGCAAGCGACATCCACTTCGAGCCGTTCGAGGACGAGTTCAAGATGCGTTACCGCATCGACGGCGTATTGTATGAGATGATCCCTCCGCCGCGGTACATTGCGATGGCGATCGCCTCGCGTATCAAAGTGATGGCCAACCTGGACATCGCCGAGCGGCGACTCCCGCAGGATGGGCGTATCGAATTGGTGGTTGGCGGCAACCCGATTGACTTGCGTGTGGCCGTACTGCCGACGATGTTCGGCGAGAGCGTGGTCATGCGTGTGCTGGACCGCTCAAACGTCCAGTTGGATCTGGACAAGGTGGGCATGCGCGAAGACGACCTCGCGGTGGTTCACCAACTCATCAAGAAACCGAACGGCATTGTCATCGTCACGGGTCCGACGGGCTCGGGCAAGACGACCACGCTGTACGCCGCGCTGAGTACGCTGAATAAGCCTGATGTGAAGATTCTGACGGCTGAGGATCCGGTGGAGTACGATATTGACGGGCTGATTCAGGTCCTGGTGCGTACTGAAATCGGGATGACGTTCGCGCGGGCGCTACGCAGTTTTCTGCGTCAGGACCCGGATATCATCCTCGTTGGCGAGATTCGTGACCTGGAGACGGCCCAAATTGCGGTGCAGGCGGCGTTGACCGGACACCTAGTGTTCTCAACGGTACATACGAACGACGCACCGTCTACGTTTGCGCGGTTGCTGGATTTGGGCATGGAGTCCTTCCTGCTGACGGCGACTGTCGAGGCGATCGTCGCTCAGAGGCTTGTGCGGCGGATTTGTAAGGATTGCAAGGCGGAGTTCGTGCCGTCGGAAGAGCTACTGATGGAGCTCAATCTGACGAAGGACGACGTTGGCGAGCAGAGTTTTTTCTACGGCAAGGGTTGCGATTATTGCAACAACACCGGCTATCGCGGCCGTACTGCCCTTTTTGAGATACTGGCCATGGATGACTCGATTCGCGACCTCATCATGCGGCAGGCTTCCACTGCGGTTATCCGTGCGGAAGCCAAGAAACGCGGCATGAGGCCTCTGCGCGAGTCGGGATTGATGGCGATTTACGACGGACTGACGACCATCGAAGAGGTCGTCAAAGAAACAATTGTTGATGAGGAATAGCCCGGCGGCCGCCCGCAGCGGTAAGATCAATGTGGGGCACAGCCGGCGGTCGGAAGTGTCGGAGCGCGTGGTGGGCATCGTGGAGTCTTAACAATGGCCAAATTCGTCTACGAAGCGATGAACCAAGCTGGCCAGGAGGTCAAGGACGAGGTCGAAGCTCCGTCCAGCAAGGACGCCCTGGCCAAGATTCGCAGCATGGGGTATTTCCCCACGCGCATCCGTGAAAAGGGAGGCAAGAAAGCCGCCGCAGCCGGACCCGGCAAGAAGAAAAAAACCGGGATGACGATCACGATTGGGGGCGTCAAGTCCAAGGTGATCACCCAGTTCACCCGCCAGCTTTCGACGCTTCAGGACGCCGGTCTTCCCATTCTGCGAAGCATCCACATTCTCGGCGAACAGCAAAAACCAGGATTGATGAAGAACGTGCTCGCAGGGGTCGGCGAAGATGTTGAGGGCGGGGCGACGCTCTCGGAGGCCTTCGCCAAGCACCCCAAGGCGTTCAATCGATTGTATGTGAACATGATCGCCGCCGGCGAAACGGGTGGTGTTTTGGACGTCATCTGCCAGCGTCTGGCGGAATTCATGGAGAAGTCTCAGAAGCTTAAGCGGAAGGTCGTCGGCGCGATGGTCTATCCGATCGTGGTGATTTTCGCGGCGGTCGGCATCGTGACCGGCATCATGATCGTGGTCGTGCCGAAGTTTCAGGAGATCTTTCACGATTTCGGAACGGAGCTTCCGGGCGTGACCAAGGTTCTGATCGGCATCTCTAATTGGGTAGTGGGTGGCACGCCACCGGGCTGGGCGCTGCTGCTGTTTTCTCCGATCGCTTTTCTGATCTTCTTCAAACTGGCACGGCAGTCCCGGGGCGGTCGTTACGCAACGGATGTCGTTACGATGAAATTGCCCGTCATGGGCGGCATTGTCAGCAAGACCGCCGTGGGGCGATTTACGCGCACTTTGGGGACGCTCATCAACGCGGGCGTGCCGATCTTGGAGGCCATCAACATCACCAAAGAGACCTCGGGCAACGAGGTGCTTGCTCAGGCGCTTGAGAAGGTTCACGACTCGATTCGCGAGGGCGATACGTTTGCCAATCCGTTGCGGGCCTCGAAGGTCGTCGATTCGATCGTGGTCAACATGATCGACGTGGGTGAGGAGACCGGCGATCTCGATTCGATGCTGATAAAAGTGGCTGACAACTACGACGATGAGGTCGACACACTGGTCGGTACGCTGTTTTCGCTGATCGAGCCGATCATGGTTTTGGTGTTGGGTGGAATCGTTGGGTTTATCGTTGTGGCGCTGTTCATGCCGCTGGTCTCGCTGATCGGGTCGGTTTCAACCGGCTGACGCGGACGACGTGTCTGGAGCTAATGGGAGTATGGACTTATGAGCCGAACATCTAACGCAAGCCCGGAATGTGTGCGTCGCCGGGCGGGCTTTACCCTCGTCGAATTGCTCGTGGTCGTTGCGATCATCGCACTGCTCATCGGGATTCTCATCCCGTCGATGACGGCTGCGCGCAACGCCGCCAAGAAGTCTACCGCGCTCAATACCATCAAACTTCTGTCCGGCGGACTGACCGTGTTCAAGAATGACAACGTGGGGCTGAACCCGCAAACCAACGGATTTCCGGAGTCAGCAGTCGATGAGGATCCTGCCAATATGGGTTCGCAGGAGATGTTCGGAGCCCACTGGCTTGTTCGTTCGCTGGTCGGCAAGGATTTCGCTGGGTATATCCCGCGACGCATTGTCCCGGCGGGGCTCCAGCGTCCCGACTTAACGACCATTGAGCAGGTCCGCTGGTACGAGCCCGAAGCCGGCGACCCGACCATCGATCGCATAGGCCCCTACGCGCCCGTTGATCAGTTGGAGACGGTTCCGACGGAGAATCTGCAGTTTCGCCCGACGGACGCAGATCTCGGAGCGGCTTCCCCAACGACTGCGACCGTGAGAAATGCGCCGGTGTTCGTCGATCCTTGGGGGGCTGCGTTCCTGTACTACGCCGCCAACTCGTTCGGCAAGTCGATCGCGCTCAGCAGCGCGTCCGGTCCGCGGGAATACTACAACCATGCCGACAACGGACTGTTTACGGGGTCCGACAGTCCGACGAACGGGTTCACGGGCGTCAATCAGAACGGTGGGATTAGCCACCTGTACCCTGGGGATCCAGACGACATCGACGGCGACCCCACTTGGGC
>JAJDDU010000573.1 GCA_029260155.1 Phycisphaerae bacterium
ATGTCAATGACCCTTGTGGGCATGTTCAATCTCAGCCTCGCGATTCCACCGGTTGAAAACCGGTGCCAAGCTCTGGTGTCTGCCGCTACGGAAGCGACCCGAACATCTGCTGTGCATAGTTGAGCATCCGATTGGCAATCCAAGGTATGAAGTATGCGGCTGCGACTACCATGGCCGCGATCTTGGGCACGAATGTCAATGTCTGCTCCTGGAGCTGCGTGACGGATTGAACGACGGAGATGGCCAACCCCACGACCATTCCGATTAGCAGAATCGGCGCTGATGTGGACAATGCCATATAGAATGCCTCCCTACCAATATCGAGCGCCGAACCTAGTTCCATCGCAGTCTCCTCTGCATCATACAACACTCATATTGTCAAAACTGTACAGCACCGTCTGAACGACCAGGTGCCACCCGTCGGCCAAGACGAACAGGAGTATCTTGAAGGGTAGACTGATGAGCACCGGCGGCAGCATCATCATTCCCATCGATATCAGGATCGACGCGATCACCATGTCGATCACCAGGAACGGCAGGTAAATCCGGAAGCCCATGACGAAGGCGGTCTTCAGCTCACTGAGAATGAACGCCGGGATGAGTGCGGTCGTGGGCACTTGGTCCAGCGTGAGATCTGGCGGAGACGGTTGGTCCGTGGCGTACTCCAGGAACAGGTAGATGTCCTCGTGATTGTCGCTACGATCGATCTGCCGGAACATGAACAGGCGCATGTGTGACAGCGCCCGCTCGGTCGCGGCGCGTTGAGACATCTCGTTGTTTAGATACGGTCCGAGCGCTTCCCGGTTGATTCGGCTCCACGTGGGACCCATGACGAGCAAGCTCATGAATAGCGCGAGGCCCAGTATGACTTGGCTGGGCGGCAACTGCGGCGTGGCCATCGCTTGGCGAAGCAGCGAGAGAACGACGAGTATGCGCGTGAAACACGTCGTCATCACCAAGATCGAGGGCACCAGCGTCAGGACGGTCATGAGGACCAGGATTTGGAGGGTCACGCTCATGCCCTTTGCGTCCGTCGCAGTGGGAACGACCCCGCGCAAGTCCGGGATGTTGAACGGATTGTCGATCGGGGTGGGCGCGGACGTGGATTGGCCGTACGCAGGGACGCTGAGCACGGCGAAAAACGCCGCGCACGCGATCCATCGCATCAGGCACTTTGAGCATCCATGCTCAGTCAATTCGCGCTACTCCTCAGCGCCACGGCTGTGTCAATGGTTCGCCTTAGTCGTCGGACGGCGCTACGCCGGCAGATCGTTCCCGTTCTGGTCGCGATCGCGTTCCGGACGATTCTCCGGAAGCGCGGCCAAACGAACGCAGTGTGCTTAGAAGCCCCTTGAGATCTTCTCGCGTTCGCGTCACCTGTTGCGCGGACCGCATCGTCGAAGGAAGAGCGGGTTCCAGATGGGCCTCCATCTGTCCGCGCTCGCCGGTCAAGACATCGTCAAATCGGGACACACGCCCTCTGCTCTTGCTGGTCCCCAGTGCCGATCTCAAGCTGGCGGCCTCTTCATCGTCCTCGACAACATGCAATGTGGTGATCCGCTCAGACGTAACACCAATGTACGCGAATCGACGCCCCATCTGCACGAGCGCGATGCTCTGTTTGGGCGAGAGAACGGTCCTGCTCAAGACACACAGGACACCGGCACCAGACGCCTGGGCGGGAGCGATCAGTCGTCGTGCGAGAAGGGTCAATACGATGATCAGTGCCAGCACAACAACCAGAGAGACGAGGCCGGAACGATACCAGGGACGCGGCAGCACTTCGCTTTGAGCTTGCCGCCTCGGGATCGCGATCGCCTGCGACTCATCGGCCACGCCGGTTGTAGCCGGCGGCTCGGGGGAGACAGCGATTTCGTGCTCAGCAGCGCTTGGCAGGTTTGTATGCGGCGTTTCGATGTCCACCGTCTGCTGCTCGATCGGTTCAATCTGCAGTGCGCCGTTTGGCAACGTATCGAGGACGGGGCGAGGCGCCGCGTCGTCGGCCCGCGCGGTGACCACCAATAGCGCGAGTGCGAGCACCGCCAGGCGCGCGGATCGCGCGACAACGGATGGACTTCTCAAACTACGCAACGGCGACATTTTGTGCTCCCGTCAGTATTTCGCTAATGCGAACGCAGAAGTTATCGCTGAGGACGAGCACCTCGCCGCGCGCGACGAGCCGTCCATTTACGACGATGTCCACTGGATCGCCGGCAAGGTTGTCGAGTTCCACAACACTTCCCTCGGCCAGCTTCAAGACATCTTCAATGTACATTAGGGTGCGACCCAACTCGATCTGAACACGCAGGTTCACGTCCCGCAGGATTGAGATGTCCTGCGATTCTCCTGCGGAAACACCGGCCGAGAAATCGGGAAGATCAACCGGCTTGGGAACTGGTGCGTTGGCCGGCTGCGGGGCGGGCGCCTTGCTCGCGACGGGTGCTTCCTCTTCAGCGGCGGCTTCAGCCAACGCAGCCGCCATTGCCGCGGCATCCTCGTCGAAGGGCTTTCCGGCGGAGTCGAGGCGGGTCTCTGCGGGCGGCGCTGCTGGCGCGGGTCCGCCAATCGCGGCATCGATGTCCGCTTGGCTGAACTCGCCGGTCGTGTCAACGTCGCGCGCTGCCGGTTCCGCCGCATTCATCAGGGCGTCAATGTCGCTTTGATCGAAAGCACCCGCATCAGCCGACACATCGGCAGGGGGTACAGCTTCGCCTCCTGCAGCGGCGGCGGGATCCGCAGCGTTCATCAGAGCATCGATATCACTTTGATCAAAGGAACCACCATCGGCCGACGCGTCGGCAGGGGGCGCAGGTTCCTGTCCCGCAGCACCCATGGCCGCATCAATGTCTGCTTGGCTGAGCGCGTCCGACTGGGCTGGCTCTTCTGCCGATGGGGCGTCGGCCGCCTCCGGCGATGCCTGACCCTCGTCGCCGTTGATCAGGGCATCGATGTCGTCCTGCGAAGAGGGCCCGCCTTGATCCTCAGCGTCTGCGGGCGGCCCCTCGGATGCGTCCGGATCGGGTTCCTGCGGTGTCTGATTTTCAGGTTCGTCTACCATGCGATCGATCCACCAGTGCAAAACCGGTGCCGCACTCCAAACCGGCGCAGCACCGCCTGCTGTATCGACCCCAAGGCACTTCGAGGACCAATCAAAGGCTGGTGCGGGATTGAAGCATCTTCGCGACAAGGAGCTTGCCGATCAGCTCCTCTCCACCCAGAAGGTTGTTGAGCTCCATCCGAATCTGGCGTTTGACCAGCTCCAGCGACGGATCGTTGAGGTGCGCGGGGTCAGCCGATCGAATCACTTCCTGAATGCGGTCCTTGATCGACGCCTCGCGCGCCTTCACAAACCGCTCAACGGTTTCGACGTTTTCCTTGGCTACCAGTGCTGATAACTCCATATGATAGACGTGGAGCTTGCCCTCTTTTCGGTTGAACGCGTCGACCTCACACAGCGTGACCTCGGTTTCCTGGTCCAGATTGAGGGCGTTGTCGGCGACGTCGGTCTCGTCGGCGAGCGTGGGGTCGGGCGCGGGGGCGATGAAACTCATGGCCGCAAAAATTGCGACCCCTTCGCCGAGCATGAGTCCCGCGATGATGGCGATCGACTTCCGCTTCCCTTTTTTCGGAGCGCCTTCGACGGGTGCGTTTTGGTCATCAGTTTCAGTCTTCGCCATATTGTTCTTCTCTTTCTTCGGCTTGGATCGGCCTGCCGGAATAGTCTTCCACAACCGCTTCGGATACGATGACTTCCACGCGCCGATTCAAAGCTCGACGTGATTCAGAATAGGCCTGTGCGACCAGAGGCTCGGTGTTTCCCACGCCGACGATGCGCAGCCGCTCTGCACGAATGCCATAACGCTCCAGAGCATCTGCCACCGCCCGCGCCCGGGCGATCGACAGGTCCATCGCATCTCGAAACGGCGCGTCGGGCGGCAGAGCTTCGAGGGTCGCGTGGCCTCGGACGCTGATAATCGTGTTGTGCCCAACAACGTTGGCGCCGAGTTTCGAGATGAGATCCTCGGCACGCGGCCTGAGTTTCGCACCAAAGCGATCGAAGCTGATCCGCCCACCGATCTGCAATTGCACGCCGTCGCGGACGTTCGTGACGCGAAACACGCGCCCGTCTATGCCTTCTTCATCCGAATCCCCCTCGTGTTTGGTGGTGTCCGGGAGCACGACCTTGTTCAGTTGCTCCACGAGACTGTTCTTGTTGGTGGCGAGAATCGGGATCGTGCCGATCCTTCCGTCGTA
>JAJDDU010000574.1 GCA_029260155.1 Phycisphaerae bacterium
CCCTGCGCACATTGCAATCGGGGCAGGTCATTTGGACTCGCTCAAGAATATCAAGCGCCCATCTAACCCGCGCGGTGTCGATGTAGCGGCGGTCGTGAATACAAAGGGTCAGAACCCCGCGCTCGAACGCGTGAACACTCCACCTGTTTTCAAGGGCAGAGTTCATGATATCAGCCAACGCCGCCGCGAGTCTGGCAGCCTGCTGGGGCCTTGCAACCGAAGCCCCCTCCAAGGCGCGCACAGCGGGCGCGCAAATCGCTTCGGCGCGATCGCGCGCCCGTCGATTCTGCTTGATCCATCCCCACTGCAACGCCTCATGTCTCACGGCGGTCACCCCACAACATCACGACAAATTGACCGGCATCACCACATACAGACGGCTGTCACCGACACGGAACAAACCGGGGCGATTGGGCTCCTTGAATTCGAAAGCGACCTCTTCGCCCGATACCGCCCGGAGCACATCGATGATAAACACTGGATTGAATCCTATTGCAACATCCGAATCGCGGTAGTGTATAGGGATCGAAATAAGAGCCTCTCCCTGGTCCGGAGCACGGCTCGTAAGCGTCAGCGAATCACGCGAGAACGCCAGGCGCACCCCCTTGGATTCCTCATTGGTAAGCAACGCAGCTCGCCGCACGGCGCTGAGAAGCTCGTGGGCATCGAAGACCACCTTCTTGTCACAATCCTGAGGAACAACATCCTGGTATTTTGGGAAGTTCCCTTCAAGTAGCGATGTCGTAACGGTCGCCCGCGAGGATTTCACAAGGAGCTGGTTCGGTAACATCTTGACGGAGGCCGTATCATCTTGTTCTGAGAACACGCGACCAAGAAGCTGCATCGCTTTGGTTGGAACAATGACCGAGCGATCCGGTGGGCTACCATCGTGAACCGCGCAATCTGCCTTCGAGAGCCGTCGCCCGTCCGTCGCAACCATGCTCAGCGTAGTCCCCTTGGTTTCCCACAACACACCGTTGATCGCGTAACGCGTGTTTTCGCGCGCAGCAGCGAACACCGTCCAGTTGGTCAACTCCTGGAGCTCGGTGATTTTCAGATCGAAATCACACGCATCATCGACCACTGGAACAACAGGAAACCCCTTTGGATCATGCGAGAAAATCTGAAAGTGGCTGTCCTGACCACGAACGTGGCATACGCTTTCCCCGGTCTCAAGTGTCAGCACTTCGTCTTCGGATTCGCGTACAACTTGCCCGAGTTTCTCCGCGCTCACGAGGACAGCGCCCGGTGATGATACCTCAACCTGACTCACGCTAAGGCGCACCGCTATATCAAGGTCCGTGGCCTGGAGGAGCATGTGGTCATCGTGAACTTCCATGAGAACATGCTTGAGAATCTCCTTGGGTGTGCGTGTGGGTGCGACGCTTGCTGCCGTTAGCACAGCGTCCGCCAATTCGGCTCGATTCACGGAAAGCTTCATGGGAAGTCCTTCTAACAGTACGTCGTAGCATGAAGATATTCTCTATATACCTTCAAAAATAGTATTCCTTATTAGGCGATGTTGAAAACGTGCGGTATTTCGACACCACAAAATGTAACATTAATCACCACAATATTTTATGGACCAGGAGCCGGAGAAACCAATGTGGGTAACCTGTTGCATTCGTTCTTCGCTGGGTGCCTTCTTGTCACATGTGCGCGCACCTGATGAGCCAATCGGTCGGAACAGCGTGGCAGCTCTGGCTTGTGCAACAACCATGTGTCTAATCCTGTTAGGAACCGTTCCTTAGTGTAGTTTGAAGGTTTTGGAGTTCCAACTCGAACACGGGGTTCTCCTGCCGTCGCTTGGAGATGGTTCGATGGGCGTGGAGCACCGTCGTGTGATCGCGCCCGCCGAAGTAGCCACCGATTTCTTCAAGGCTGAGGTTGGTCATCTCCCTGGCGAGATACATGCACACTTGGCGAGGGAAGGCTATGGATTTTGTACGCTTCTTCCCCTGCAGGTCTGAAAGGCGAAGGTTGTGACGCTTGGATACGTTGTTGAGTATCTCAGGGATGCTAACGAGAGGCTTGGGGCCGGTGATGCCCAGGGCCTCCATCGCGAGGTCGATGTCAATACGCCCTCCCTGCGTCTGGCTGAGCAGCGTGAGCTTGGCCAATGTGCCCTCGAGCTCCCTGACATTGGAATCGATGTGCGTGGCAATGGCCTTAATCACATTGTCGGGCACATCGATGCAGCGGAGCTTTGTCTTTGCAAGGACGATGGCCATACGCGTTTCGAGGCACGGTCTATCAACCAGAGCGACCAACCCGGAGTTGAATCGGCTGACAAGACGTTCTTCGAGGCTGGGGATTTCGGCCGGGCTGCAATCGGCAGAGAGGATGATCTGTCGCTGTGATTGGTATAGGGTGTTGAATGTGTGAAAGAACTCCTCTTGGCTGCGCTCGCGCTCAGCGAGAAACTGAATATCATCGATGACGAGGCAATCAGCGTGTCGATATCGGTATCGAAACTGGTGCAGGGCGCCGCGTTCGACGGCCTCGATGAAGTGGTTGGTGAACGTCTCACAGGAAATATAGACGATGTTGGTGTTGGCCTGTCGGTGCTTGAACTCGTGGCACACTGCTTGAAGAAGGTGAGTCTTTCCGAGCCCAACATCGCCGTGGATGAACAGCGGGTTGTAGGCTTTTCCCGGGCTTTCGGCGACGGCCAGCGCGGCGGCGTGTGCGAGGCGGTTGCAAGGACCTGTGATAAAATTCCCAAACAGGTAGTCGTCTGAGAGCTTGAGGAGTGAGCCGTCGTTGTCGAAGGACAGCACATCGGTGTCTTCGGTGTTGTCATCACACTCGAATCTGACGCTGATGAGTCGTCCGGTAGCAGCCTGGGCAGCCTCAGCAAACGTACGGCGGCAGTGCTCGTTCAGATAGCGTACCCGAGGCGCATTGGCGGCTGTGATCATGAGCACGCCACCGCTGAGTTCGGCGGGATCGAGATCAGAGAACCAAGTCCGAGCGAGATGCGGAGCGTGTAGACGCACATGCTCAAGAACATCGTTCCAGATTGACTTCGACAGAGACTTCGTCATCATCTTGCCATTGCCGCAGCCCGCAAGGCGTACATAGCTCCTACGCCGCGTTTGCATGCTCCCCTGCGTGTCGCTAAACCCTTTGTTCAAAAGGCCTTACAGCGCAATCTCGCCGTGTCTGTGCGCCTGTGGTATTGTACCAGAAAACTTCCGGTTTGCCAGACCACAAACTCGGGTGGTGCAACGAAGGAAAACCTGGGCAGACGACTGGGCCAGAGGTCGGCGGGGAAGCACGGCCTCCGGTTGGGTCAGCTGGTCTGTGCGCGGCGGGTGCGGTAGTAGGCCTTTCGGAATTTCTTGGAAGTTGGTTCGAGCTCGCATGCTCGTTGAAACTGCTCGAAGGCGCTCTTGAGATCGCCTTGCAGTTCATAGGTTCGTCCGAGGGAGTACGCGGCGTTTGCGCTGTTTGGGTACTTCTCAACCCGGCTCAGGCAGATGCGAAGGGCCTTCTTCAGATGGGTGTTTGCTTCCTTGTGATTTCCCATAGTTCGGTAGGTGCGAACGAGTGACCGGCTTGCCGAGGCGGCGCCGGGATCTTTCTTGAGCTTGCCCAGGTCGATGGCGAGCGCATGCTCAAGACAAGTGTCGCGTTTCTTGATGTCGCCGAGGTGGTCGTAGCAATCGGCGAGTTTTCGTAGAGTCGAACGGCTGCGAGGCTTGGCTTCATGTACCTGCTCGTAAAGGCTGGCTGCAGTGTCCCATTGCTCGTGCTTGGCGTATCGGCCGGCGAATTTCTCGACGCCGTTGGCGATGCGACGGTCGATTCTGGTTCTTGCGGCTGGCTGAGCGTAGACGAGGCCGGTGGTGATCGCGGACAAGACCAAGACCCCGAGGCAGCTGCCGCCGATCCTCATGCTCAGCGCAGCGGACGAGCCACTCGGCCAGGTGTTTGTCTCACGCGCATCCAATCCTCGGCCCTGTGAAAACAAGTAGAACAACGAAGTAATCACAAGGGAGATTCCCACCAGAACTTCGGCTATCTCAGCTTCGTTGAATTTCAGCACGCCGAGTTCCAAGTAAGCGGCTGTCGTGAAGAATGGCCAGAGGTACAGCGGCGGCGACGCGAGCCCGCAGCGGTCCAGCCAGATGCTCGGTCTCCATCTCAAACGCAGCGTGGCTGGGTAGACGAGCCCGTAGACAACCAACCCCGCGCTCACCAAGTAAGTCAGGGTGTCCTTGAGCGTGGTGGTGTAGGGGCCTGTGAGCATGTTGTGGAGATTTGTTTCGCCCTGTAGGTTGTTGGCCTTGAAGAACTCGGGCGATGAGAACCCAAGCACCCGCTGGCCCCAAGATATTTCCTCCAGAGCAACGTACAAGGATCCCAGGGCGAGTAACGCAAAGAACGCCCGATAGGTGCCTCTCGTAAAGGCGAGTTTCAAGGACAACACCAGTGTCGCGACGAAACACCAGAATTGGAGCCATTCGCCGAACAGATCTTCGTACGTGGCCCAGATGTAGCCCATCGGATATCGGACCGCGAGAAGGAGATAGATTCCCACGACGGCGATGAACAAAGCTGAGGTCGTCAGGATGGGGGCTCTGTGCTTCATGAGTCTTGCCTAGCTGCCCTGGATTTGCTCCCATGGCAGGGAGCGACCAAGGGTCTTATCGAGCAAAGGCAAGTTACTCTTTGCATGTGACTGCGTCAAAACGCGAGTACGATTCGCAGCCAGAACCGCGACAAACTCGCCTGCGGAATATGGGACACTGGTCTCCCGCGCAAAAGAGAAACCCGGGTGGAGGGCCCACCCGGGTTCTGCGGTAAGAGCATCGCGTTTTCCGCTCTCGAAACCGCGGATTCTGCGCTATTGGGAGTCGGTGTCGCTGTCCGAATCGCTGTCGCTATCGAAATCCGAGTCGCTGTCCGAATCGGAATCACTGTCCGAGTCACTGTCGCACTCCGAGTCGCCACCGCCGAAGTCGAAGAAGCAATCTCCGTCACTGCCGTCGGAGTCACTATCCGAATCGGCGTCGGAATCACTATCGGAACCCGAGTCGGAATCGCTGTCACTATCGGAGTCATTCCCGCTGTCGGAATCCGAATCACTATCCGAGTCGGAGCCGCTGTCCGAATCACCGTCAGAGTCCGAGTCGCTATCGGAGTCGGAATCACTATCCGAGTCGGAGCCGCCGCTCCCTTGCCCACCGGAGCAATCGACCTCGACCACTTGCCCATCGACGACCGGAATCTCGGCACAGCCAATATCGATGATCGCGGTGACCTCATCGCAGTCGCCCTCGGTCTCGAAGCCGATTAGCAGCAACGCGACATCGTCCCCGTGTGAGTCGTCATCGAAATCGCTGTCTGAGTCCGAGTCACTATCCGAATCTGAATCTGAGTCGGAATCGCTGTCCGAATCCGAATCACCGCCGGAATCGGAGTCGCTGTCCGAATCGCTATCGCCGTCCGAGTCACTGTCTGAATCGGAGTCGCTGTCGGATTCGTCGCCTGGTCCACCGTCGATGGCGCAGAGATCGAGGATACACTCTTCATCGCCGGCGGTCACGATGAGCAACGCTTGGTCCGATCGAATCCTCAGGATGTCGCCGTCACTGTCCGAATCAGAGTCCGAATCCGAATCGCTGTCGCTATCTGAATCGGAGTCGGAATCACTGACGTTGCAGTGACTGTCTAGGGGGCATCCGGCTTCGTTTAGCGCGGCGAGCGTGTTCTTGACGGACTCGAAATCGCTCGTTGCGAATGCGCCTTGGACGGCAGCGATGACTTCATCGACGGTGAGCCCGTAGTCCACTGCCGGATTGGCTGCGTTGAGCAGCGCCGCGACCGCGTGCCGACCGAGCGCGTCAGCGCTACCGCCGCCTTGCTGCAGGGCTTCGAGCAGCGTTCGGCTTCCGAAGGCGTTAACGCCGAACACATCGTCAAAGAGATCGCCTGGGCCGTAAGCGGGCCAGCAGTCCAAGTGATGATCTTGCTTCCAGTATCCTGGCGTGCAACCTTCCCCGTCATCGCCGCCACCGCCATCGACGGGCTCGGCTGAGCACACGACTACGCAATCGCCTGGCGTCGTGCAATCGTTGCGGCAACCATCGTCGTCGTTCGTATTGCCGTCGTCACATTCTTCGCCGTTGTTGACGATGCCGTCACCGCAGACGTTGTTTTGGCACGCGTTGTTGCATGCGTCGTCGCCAACGGTGTTTCCGTCGTCGCACGCTTCTTGGCCTTCGACGATCCCATCTCCGCAGATCGGCTCGGATACTTCGATCGTGATCCGGAGGTCTCCGCCGGTGGAGTCGAAACCACCGTGAATCAGTGCGTCGTCGAACAAGGCTTCCGCGTCGGCGCTGCCGGACGTTGACGTGCCGTCGG
>JAJDDU010000575.1 GCA_029260155.1 Phycisphaerae bacterium
TGTCGCCCGACCGATTCTGCACCTCGGCGCCACCAGCGCGTTCATCGTCGACAACGCCGACCTCATCATCATGCGTGACGCGCTGGCCATGATCCGCGATTGGCTCGCAAACATCATCGACACCCTCGGCAAGTTCGCCAAGAAGCACCGCGCCACGCCGACGCTCGGATTCACACACTATCAGCCCGCACAGCTCACCACCGTAGGCAAGCGCGCCGCGCTGTGGTGCTACGACTTCGTCCGCGACCTTGAGGAAGTAGAAATGCGCCGCGAGGGTTTGAAGTTCCGAGGCGTCAAGGGCACCACCGGAACGCAAGCCAGCTTCATGGAACTCTTCGACGGCGACACGGCCAAGATCGACGCGGTCGAACGGGACGTAGCCGGGCAATTCGGCTTTGAACAGTGCGAGCCCATCACAGGCCAAACCTACTCGAGAAAAGTAGACGCCCAAGTAGCCGCGACCCTCGCCGGAGTGGCCGCCAGCGTACACAAATTCGCCAACGACATCCGCCTGCTCGCCAACCTCAAGGAAATCGAAGAGCCTTTCGAGTCAACACAGGTCGGCTCTAGCGCAATGGCCTACAAGCGCAATCCCATGCGCTGCGAACGCGCCACCGGGTTGGCTCGCTTCGTGATGTCCATCGCAACCTCTCCGCTAAACACAGCCGCCGAGCAGTGGTTTGAACGAACGCTCGACGACTCGTCCAACAAGAGGCTCGCCATTCCCGAAGCCTTCCTCGCCACCGACGGTATGCTCAAGATCGTCGCCAACGTCGCCCGAGGCCTCGTCGTCTACCCCAAGACGATCGCCGCCCATATTGACGCCGAGCTGCCCTTCATGGCCACCGAGAACATCATCATGGCGGGCGTCCGCGCAGGCGGCGACCGCCAAGAGCTTCACGAACGCGTCCGCGTGCATTCCCACGAAGCAGCCCGCAGCGTAAAAGAACAAGCCCAGCCCAACGACCTCTTGGCCCGCCTCGCCGGCGATCCCGTTTTTGCCAAGATCGACATGAAGAGCGTCGTCAACGCAAAGCAATACACAGGCCGCGCTCCTCAACAAGTGGACGACTTCCTGCGTGCGGTAGTCGCCCCGATCCGCCGCCGCAACAAGGCGGCTCTCAACGCCGACACAGAACTGAATGTTTAGCAAAGGAATCACGATGGACCGGAACGAACTCGCGCGCATGATCAAAGGAGCCTCATACCTCGAAGGTGATTTCACTCTCCGCTCCGGCAGAAAAAGCAAGTACTACCTCGATAAGTACCGCTTCGAAACACAGCCGGCGATCCTGGAAGCGCTCGGCAAGATGTTCGGAGAATACGTCAGCGACGAGACGACCCTCATCGCCGGCGCCGAGCTCGGTGGCGTCGCCCTCGCCGCCGCCACCTCCCTCGCAACCGGCCGACCCTTCATCATCGTGCGCAATGCCAAGAAGGACTACGGCACGAGCAATCTCTTCGAGGGCATCATGGATTCCGGCGCGCGCGTCCTGCTGGTCGAGGATATCGCGACCACCGGCGGCCAAGTGTTGGAGGCTGCAAAAGCCATCCAACTAAAGGGCGGCACCGTCGAGCGCATAGTGGCCGTCATCGACCGCCAAGAAGGCGCCCGCGAGAACATCACCGAGGCCGGATTCGATTTCGATGCGCTCTTCACGACCGCTGACCTCGGCATCAAGCCCGTGTGACCAGACTCAGCCGATTTACGCCCGCACGCGATGTTCGCTTTGGATCGAGAGGACTTGTTTGGTAGAATGGCGGTCGAAGTGCACGCGAGTGGCGAATCTCGGGTTTCTGAACAGTGAGTGTCCGTGGTCACGCGAACTAGAGACTCTTGGCGGGTTGCGGTATTGCGCTTGGCGGCTTTCTGCGTGTTCCTAGCGGCCGAGGCAGTGCTCGCGGACGGGGCATGCTGCACGATGGGCCCGGAATGCACGACGACGTCGGACGAAGCGACGTGCAGCGCAATTGGCGGTGTCTTCCTCGGTGGTGGCACGTGCGACGAGGACGCGTGCGGGGTAGGCGCCTGCTGTTTCGATCTCAACTGCGCGATGACGGACGCCTACATGTGCATCGCCGGCGGGCGGGAGTTCGGCGGCGCGGGCACGACGTGCCTGGACGATCCCTGTGAGAGCGGCGTGGGCGCGTGCTGCAACGACGGGGCGTGCAGTTGGGTTTCGCCCGAGGATTGCGCGGCGGCGGGCGGAACGTGGTTGGGCGCGGGGACCGACTGTGTGAATAACCTGTGCGTGCTCGCAGCGTGTTGCTTGCCAGGCGAGTGCATCGTCAACGCCCAGTTTGAATGTGACGCGACGGGCGGAGTGGTCGGCGCCGGGCCGGTTTGCAATCCCGACGCCTGCCGTCTGCCCAACAACTGCCCAGCCGACGCGCTGTATTCGCAGTCGCTCGACGATCCCGATTTCTTCGCCGCCTATCTATCGGAATCCTCAATGGGCACCCTGCGTTTCGACAACTTTCAGGAAGTGCCAGGCGCCATCGAAGGCGTCAAGTGGTTCGGGCTGAGCCTGCGCTCGGTTGGCGGTGACTTCGTAAACTGCACCGATTCGAGCCCTGCCTTTGAGATCACCTTGTATGAGGACGACGGCGGGCACTATGGAGACGTCGTGTGTTCCTACGCGGTTGACGCCGAACGATCGCCGAGTGGAATCATCTTTCAGGATTGGGAGATGATCACCTACACAGCGACCCTCCCGGAAGCCTGTGTGCTGACGGCTGGTTGGGTGTCGATCGTCGGGGCGGGCGATGCCGATTGCCTGTTCTACTGGATCAGCTCCGATGACGGCGACCAACGTTCGCTTTGCACCGGGTGCAACGGGTCGGTGATTGCCGACGATCTGAGTTTCTGTCTCATCGGTTCTGCCGGCGGCGTGTTCGGGGCATGCTGCGACGATGCCAAAGGGGTGTGCGGCGACGACGTGGAGATTTCGGATTGTCTCGGCGTGGGGTTTGAATTCTCGCCGGAACAGACGTGCGATTTGTTGGCCCCGCCGTGCGTTCAACAGTCGGGGGCCTGCTGTTTCGGCGATGGCACCGCCTGCTTCGTCGGGTCCGAGGCCGAATGTGTTGAGGCGGGAGGAAACTGGCGCGGAGACGGTGCGAATTGCGAAACGTGTCCGCCGGTGGGTGCTTGCTGCCTGGGTGAAGACGTCTGCCTCATCGCCACGCAGTTGACCTGTGCGGAAATCGGTTTCACCTGGGCCGGCGCGGATACGACGTGCGACGAGTGCCCGCAACTTCCGGATTGCCCAGCCGATGAGGCACTGTTCGCTCAGCCGCTGGACGGACCGGAAGATTTTCTCGCGGCGACTTCGGAACAGAGCGCCGGGTTTGCGCGCTTCGAGAACTTCTCCGGCGTCGTGGGCAGTATCGAGAGTCTGACATGGTGGGGTCTGGACTTGAATCACATCAGTGGCAGCACGTTCGAGGAGTGCGTAGAGCTGGATCCGACGTTCGACATCAGTTTCCACAACGACGCGGCCGGGGTTCCCGGGGCGGCAGTCTGTTCGTTTACGATCACCGCTACGCGTCTCCCGACGATCTTCAGCTACCTCGGGGCTGAGTTGATCGAGTACAGTGTCGACCTGCCGGAAGGGTGTACGTTGACGGATGGTTGGGCTTCGATCGTTGGGTTGGGTGATCCGGAGTGCTGGTTC
>JAJDDU010000576.1 GCA_029260155.1 Phycisphaerae bacterium
CGACGCGCAACCCGCGCCGATGATTTCTGTGGTGGCCATGATGCCCGCTACGCCCGGACCCCACCCGGAGGGCGCGCCCATAACTATTGCGGTGGCCGCGGTGCCCGAACCCGACACGGAGAGCGGGTCCATGGGTTCGCCGATACGCAGCCCTCGTACGAACGGGCGCGTAGTACTCATCACGAACCCGCACGCGATTGGTTCGGTAAGTATAGTACGCGGGCTCTGCGATTTCTTCGACGACTCGATAATCCACGACGTTGCCATAGCGGTCATACACAGGGATATCGCGCGTTCGCACCACGGCTGGGACGCGCACCCGAACTCTGCGTTCGACGTATCCCGGCTCGATCCTCGCCCGCCGCACCGTCGCGCCGCACGTGGATTCGCCGTAGCTGGCTCCGATGTAGGATCCCGAATGGCCGCCCGCACCGATTTGCAACGACCAGTCACCCGCACGCGCCGATTGCGTCGTGACGAGTAGTCCAACCACCACGCCCGCCGCAGCGAGCAACCACCGTGCCGTTTCGTTGTGTCGTCCGTCGTTCATCGTTCGGTTCTCCGTATCAATCCCGCTCGGCGAAGCCCATTCGTTCACCGCTCAGTGTATTTGACACGCGTGAACTATCTCGGTTAGGCGAAGTCCGATTACGCTACCCGAAGAACACGTAAGATCTTTCGTTAATTTATGTTATGATGCCATGGCCGCGTCCCTCTTGCGTAGGCGTTTTAGGGCTCGGCGGCCCAACACCCACGCTACGATGCCAAGAAAAAGCTGAAAGCCGACGCCCGGCATTAGGTTGAACCTTATGTCTTCGATGAAAAGAGGTGCCAGAGAGCCCAGCGGGGAGAATCCGAAGACCACGGTTCGCAGAGGAAACGCCATGTGGGTAGCACTACTCGCCCCTAGCAATTCGCCGGCCCACACATCAAGCAGCGGCGGCCCGCCCCAGAATAAGACCACGTAGACCCCGATGAGTCCGGCGAAGTTCCGCCCGCGCGCGTGCGTCATGAGCAGCAGACCCTCGATCACGAGAAGAGACGCCCACAGCCCCACGGACGCGAGGACGAGTAGTTTCCAAGACTCCAAGTGGTGAAGCGGCACGAAGGCCAGGATCAGCGTCGTACACAGCAACGGCATCCCGATCGTGGCGGACTTTTCACCTGGTCTGTGCGGGACGGCGCCGCGCAAGCGGCGGATGCGTGCAAAGGTCGACGCATGCATGGGGAGGATCGCGATGAGCATGGCCATCGCGGCTGTAACGGTCAGGCAGATCGGAATGAAGTAAGGATCGCTCATCCCCGACGATTGCCTGCCCAGGCCGCCGACGTTCTTCCGCACAGCCTCCTCGGAGAGCAGCAGGCCGAGGGCTCCAGTACTCAGCCAGATGATCAACAGCCCGAGCGCGCGGACGGGGCCGAACGCAGGCAAGTCTGGGCGGCGGAACTTTCGCATCGCGCCACGCGCCCAGATCACGGACATGATCATCCCGACGGACAGGGGAACGGCAGCAAGACTGGCGGGGACATCGTTGATTCCGGACATGGTGCGGATCGCGATGTATCCGCCGTAGACTCCGCTAAGAAGTCCGGCGCCCGGCAGAAAGAGCAGAGGCGCCCCGAGGATGACCAAGACGAAGAGAATCGCCGCAGGGTTGACCGGCTTGTCCCGTCCCATGCCGAGCGCGAGGGTGGCGGTCCATGCCATGGGTGCGATCAGGAACAGTTCAAGGTTTCCCACCAGCCAGCTACTCAGCCCCACCGTCCCCCAGCGGATGACGACGGCTCCCACCACCACCCCGATCATGGATGTCGCGAGAACCTGAGCGTTGGCGCCGATGATGTAGCCGCTGGTCACGGCGGCTGCACTCAGCGGCGTTAAGCGATGGGATTCGAGCATCTTGGTGTTGACGTCGCGGGTGAGGGCTTTGAATACTGCGTTGCAGCCACCGAGCACCATGAGCAACCCCTGGATGATCGAAAGAACGAAGATGACTCCATCGCAGTACGAAGCGATCGGCGACTTGCGATCAAGATAGCGGAACCCGATGATTCCGGCGACTAGCAGGCTGAGGTACACTGCGCAGATTGAAATCAGGCGTGTGGGCCCGCCGAGCAGTCGCACCTGCAGCCACCAAACAGGATTGAGCGTTGCGAGAAGCCCGTTCATGATCAGTCCACCTGCTTAACTCCGCTGCGGAGGTACACGTCTTCCAAGGTGTCGCCGACGGTGCCGAACGAGGCAACGGACACGTCCTGTGCGATGAGCGTCTTTAGAAGTTGCGCTGCGCGGTTGACGTCTTCGTCGAACTCGAAGGTCCACACGCCATCGACATGGGTGACGTCGGAGACGCCCGCGGCCTGCCCTAGGATCTCCCCGAGCTGCTGTTCCGTGTTCGCCAGCGTGAGCAAGTAGCGGTGTCTTCCGGCGGCGCGGTCGTGCATGTCGCCGACGCGGCCGGCGCGCAGGATGCTTCCGTGCTCGATGATGGCGATGTGGGTGCAGTACTCCTCAAGGTCGGCCAGAATGTGAGACGAGACGATTAACGCCTTGCCTTGATTGCGGAGACTTGCCAAGACCTTCCTGAACTGGATACGACCAGCCGGATCCAGACCGCCCGACGGTTCGTCCAGCAAGATGACAGTGGGATTCGGCACGAGTGTTCGTGCGACGGTGATGCGCTGGCGCATGCCGCGCGATAGATGCTTGATTTTCTCATGGCGCTTGTCATTCAGCCAGAGCTGTTCCAGCCAGAAGTCGATGCGTTCGCCGGCCACGGCGGGCGACACCTGGTAGGCCATCGCGATGAAAGAAAGGAACTGGTCTATGGTCAGATCTTCGTAGACCGGCGGTGAGTCCGGGGCGAGGCCGATGTGCCGGCGGAATTCAGTCTCTTCTCCGGAGACGTCATGGCCCATCACCCGCGCGGCACCTCGCACCGGCGGTTGCAGACCGGCCAGCGTTCGCAGCAACGTGGTCTTGCCTGCACCGTTCGGACCGATCAGGCCGAGAAGATCCCCGGCGTGCAGCGTCAACGACACGTCTCGCACCGCCACCACGTCGCCGAACTCGACGCGCAGGTTGTCCGCAACCACGAGGGGCTCGGCCGAGCGGTTGCGTCTGTTTTCAGTCGCGGCCATTGGCAACTTGCGATCCGTGGACAATTGACACGAACCACTATACTGGCCACCGCAGCGATGTGAAACGACCTCAACTGGCGCGAGCAGCAGCGGCCCGCGAGGCCAACTGCCCCACGGGCGGCCGATCTATGCTACGGGCGCAGATTGTTCATTGACGCACCGTTCCACGACTGGGTGGCCGGCGGGCTGACGCCGTTAATCAACTGCCGGAACGCGAGCAGGTCGAACGGCGAGATCGCGCCGGTGCGGTCCGTGTCGACGTAATCGACGTCGCTGCCAATGTCGGGGACGGCCAAGTCGTTGACGATTTGGCGGTACAGTAACAAGTCGAACGGAGTCACCGCGCTACTCTGGTCCACGTCACCCGGAAGATAACCGACGTCGATCCGGTCGGGTTCATCGACGCTCGGTCCCTGATCGCCGAGGCTGGGAATCACAGCGCCCGTGGCGTTCTCCACATCGGCGCGGATGGTGGTCCATTCCTGGATTGTGATGATTCGATTTAGCGTGAGAACGACAGTTGGGTTGGCAGATGCGTCGACCGCGATGACCGACGGGGCTGAACCACCGCTGGTCTCGGCAATCGAAAAGTCCGCCGCGCTGAGCGGACCACCGCCGATGCTGAACACCTGCTCGCTGAACACCAATGTCAGTGTGTCGATTCCGAGGTCGAGGTTGAGACCATCGGTGCTCTCTGCACGCGGATCGATGTAGCCGCCGTACGCGTGTTCGGCAAACGGCACGCCGACGGCGCCGTGGACGATGACCGGTCCGATGCCGGAGGGCACGCGGGCGGACGCCGTAATCGAACTGGGCGAGCCCGGCTTGAACAGACCTATCGTGACCTCACCGGCTTCGGGCCCGCTGTCCGCGTCGAAACGGTAGTTGTAGAGCGTGCCCCAGCGGAGGGCGTTTGCGTTCTCGTTTTCGGCGAAACTCTCACTGCCCCAACTCACGGCGCCGGCGCCCTCGGTCATCGTCCAATCGGTGAGCGCGTAGGGGTCACCGCTGTGGTAGTCCACGTCGTGGAAGCCGACATTGGTCAGCGTCACGCCCGGCGGAACGGGGACCGAGAAGGACCGGCCGGAACGATCAGAGTTCATGTTGTAGAGTGCGTATTCGTAGTGCCACGTCCCGTCCTTGTTGTCAGTGACGTTGCTGGCCAGGGTGAATCTGCCCTCGCCGGGCACATCGGCGTTGACGACTTCCACGGCCGGATCGGACGTCTTCCAGACATTGATGGCCGCTGTTTCGCGAACCGTGCCGCCCAAGAGGAGCATCCCGAACGTCGTCGAGTTGATCGCGACGCGGCGGTACGAGGCATTGTTGTTGTCATTGGTTAGGTCGCCGAACTGGGCGTCGTCTTCGGCAACGTAATGCCCTTCGACGTAGTACAGCGCGCCAGGGTTCTGCGCCTGTTCAAGATCGGACTGCCGCACCACCAAGCGACCTCTCAGCATCGGTTCGCCGGATGGGGCTACATGGGTGCCGAGATTCGTTCCCCTGTGGGCGTTTATCTCGTGTTTGGGGCCCATGTTGGTGAACTCGCCGTTGCGTGTCGCGCTGTAAGGATCGGAGCAGCCGACACCCAACTGGGCACAGCAGCCTCCGCAGACCGGCGAGCACGTTTGGCAGACATTCTGCTGCAGGGCGCAGAAACCGTGCTTGAGCCAACTCTGCCCGATTTGCTCGAACCGACCATCCACCAGGCGATACATGTTCTGACTGATGACCGGATGACGCGGGTTGGGGCCGACGAACCAATCCAGCGGCTGGGTGCCCACATTGCATGACGTTGTGGCGACTGAATACGCGCGAAAGCCGTCGACGGGACCGGCGACTGTCCAGTGATGCGCCGTCGGAAGCGAGCCTACGGTGACGTCGGCGCCGGGAAGCTCCGCAGGGCCGCCGCCCGGTCCTGCCGCCGGCTCGGGACGAACGGTACGGTCTACGTCGGTCACGTCGACCGGCGACGTCAGAGTGAATTCACCGACGATGCCGACTTGGGGATCCAAGCCCAATTCGGATGCCGCCGGATGCATACGAATCGATCCATGCATCTCAACATGCGCGCCGGTCACGTCAACGGTCAGCGAATCGCCGATGATCTCGAACACCGGATGCTGTCCGTCCATAAACGGCACATCACGACGGCCGCTGATCGGCAGCGTGAAGTCGGACACCGTTACGCTCTGGTCCTCGCTCCCGATCATTTCAATGACACCGAGAATTCGGGGCTCCCCGTTCATGCCAAGGAGTTGGCCATCGAGCGTTGTGAACGTCAGTACATCGTCACCTCCCGCGGAAACCGGCAGCGTCAGATGATCTGTTTGCAGCGACCACCCTTGCATGGCGAACCCTGCCGCGTCCAAGGTTAGCTCGATCTGTGCTTGATCTGCTGCTCCGTACGTGCTGTACGTCGCGTAGACCTCGGCTTGTTCGGCGCGCGCAGATAGCGCGGTCGCAACCGTAGCGATGATCGCCATCGCAACCGCGGATGGATGTGGATGCCTGCTGACCATAGTAGTGCTCCTTCGCCCCCTGCCCAAGGCAGGTGGGCCGGCCCCATGACGACAAGTCGCCGCGTTGCAACGGACACAACACAAGCCCGACTGATCAGGCAGCGACGACAGACTCTCGACAAAAAATGCACTTGCACCTTCCCGGCATCTTGAAGTGTAACCAAATGAGGTTCTCCTCCCAAAAAGTTACT
>JAJDDU010000577.1 GCA_029260155.1 Phycisphaerae bacterium
TGGGCGTCTTCGGAGGCTGCAACTCGCCGGCACGCAACGCGGTGAACAACATCCAGTACCCGTGTTCTGGCCAGATTCACCACTGCGGTCAGCTCTTGACGGGATGCGCCTGGGAAACACGCAACGAGTTGATCATCACCGAGCCCGATGACTATCGCGACATTCTCTCCAACCTCGCGATCAACGCCATTCTCTTGCACAACGGCAGCAGCATCTCGCCGTCCATCACGATCGACTACCTCACCCTCGACGACGACGACAACACGCTCGACAACGGGACGCCGCACTACCTCGAAATCCATACCGGCTTCGGGGACCACAACATGCCCGGCCCCGATCTGGACACGACCCCGCCAACAATCCTGCATAATGACGGAACGAGTACCCATCCGTTCTCGGGTTACGTCGATCCGCGCGCCGAGAGTTCCGACGGCATCAACGTCGATCTCGGCATCGATCAGGTGGCGATTCGCTTCAGCGAAGAAGTACATAGCGTCGGTGGCGGACCGCTCACACCTGCAGACTTCGACGTCTCAGGGACCGGAACCGGACATCCCACCGTCACAAGCATCGACGCTTCGCAGAATCCGCGATTTGTGCTCACACTGTCGGGAATGATCCCGCTGCAGCAGTGGACGACGATCATCGCCCACGTCGAAGACGATCTCGGAAACGTCATCGAAAACGGCGGTAACCAAGGCCCGGGCGTCGACGAGTCAGATCGCGTCGACATCGGATACCTGCCCGCCGACGTCGACCAGAACGGCATCGTGAGCCCGTTCGATTTGTTGCAGTTCCGCCAGTATGTCAACAACCTCATCCAGCCGACACAGGGAACACAGGTCGACTTTGTCGATACCGACCGCAACGGCTCCATCAGCCCGTTTGATCTGCTGTCCTTCAGGCAGTTGATCGACGGCAGCGGCCCCGCCACGCAATCGTGGAGCGGCGAGACGCTGCCCCAACGCCCGTAGGCCGTTCGCGGCTGATCAACCCCGCCTGCCCGCCGTGTGCCGCTGCTGTAGAGCAGTGGCACACGGACCGGTAGGCTTTGATCGGTGACTTTCTCCCTGCCAAACAACGAGACGCTACTCGCGCCACCATGCGCGAGGTGACAGTGCAATTAATCGTGCGAGGGTGACGCGGGCGTCTTCGTCGCGGACAGAACCAACACAATCCACGTATTGTGTTGCTTATCGGTCAATCGACTGAGTACCATCGTCTTCGTGAATCCGCGCGCGGGCTGGGTCGCAGCCGGTTGCCGTCGGGTTCGTGCGTAACTGCCATCGTCGATCATAGCCACCGGGGCGGATGTCGTCGCGCGGGACCGCGCGGCGTACCCCGTGCTGTGATCGGGGCATTGCGAACGAGGAAGGACATGGTCGGGTTTCCTTTTGACGGAGCAGGCTTGATATGAAGACGAGACTCAGTTTGTTGGTTGTCGTGTTGTCGGGTATTGCGATTTACGGCGATTGGACCGTTGATACGGCGCGGGCCTCGGCGGAAAGCAACGCGGTCGATCGCACAGCTGCGGTCGCAGTGTTTCGGCAGGTCTTTCCCCACCCACGGTTCTACAATGAGACTGACCGCATCACGAGCATCTACGGCTCGCCCTTTGGAAATGGAGTGAGCCCGGAAGACACCGCCGAGCGATTCCGCACCGAACACGCCCGCGTGTTCGGCGTCACGGCGAGCGACCTCGACCCCCGAGGACCTTTGCAAGACGAGCGTCACACGCAGCCGCTCATGTACGATAGCGTCACCGACACATACAAATTCACGCTCGTCTACTACACGCAGCGCGTCGCGGGCATTCCCGTGTTCCGGTCGGACTTGCGGCTCTTGGTGCGGAACGAGACAGGCTTCCCGCTTGTCCTCGCACGCAACGCACTCCGCGACCTGGGCGGCTTCACGCCCAACGTCGCCGCCGCCCATGACCCAGCTACCGGACTCGCTACAGCGCGCGGCGCGTATCCCACATTTACCAAGTTCACAAACGCGAAGCTCGTGATCTGGGCGGGTATCGAAGAGGAAAACGTCGCGCCGAGACTAGCGTTCACCTTCGTGGGCGACAATCAAATGCTGAACACGTCGTTTGCAGAGAAGCGATTGTTCGTAACCGACGCAGCTAGCGGAGGAATACTGTACGAGGAGAATCAGATTCTCGATGTCGACGTGACGGGCAATGTCAGTGGCATGGCCACTCAGGGCATCGCGGCGGACACATGCGAGAGCTCGGCCGTTGAGGCGTTGCCCTACGCTCGCGTCAACATCGTCTCGGGTTCAACCGCCTTTGCGGACGAATTCGGCGACTTCGTCATCCCCAATGCAGGCAGCGGCGACGTCACCGTCCAATCACCCTTGCGCGGCGATTTCTTCCGCGTCGAAAACGCCGCCGGAGGCAACAGCATGCTGCCGCTAACGGTGACCCCACCCGGTCCCGCGGACTTCCTCCACAACGAAGCCGACACCGACACCCTCGTACGCGCGGAAGTCAACGCATATCTGCATGCCAACATCGTGCGTGACTTCGTATTGCGCCACAGCCCAGCCTACCCGGTCATCGCATCGCAACTTGACTACACGGTCAATGTCAACCAAGTCGGCGGGATCTGCCCGTGCAACGCACAGTACACCGGAAACGCCATCAACTTCTGTCGCGAGAGCGGTGCCTGCCCGAATATGGCATTCTCGGTCATCGTACACCACGAGTATGGCCACCACTTGGTCGCCATGGCAGGCAGCGGGCAGGGACAGTATGGCGAGGGAACCGGCGATCTCATGGGCGTGCTGATCACGGACGAGCCCGAAAGCGGCATCGGCTTCTTCGGCGACTGCGTCACCCCCGCACGCAACGCGGTCAACAACATTCAGTTCCCATGCAATCAAGCCATCCACACCTGCGGACAACTCATCACCGGAAGCGTCTGGGACACCCGCGCCGAGCTATTGATCACAGAGCCCGACGACTACCAGGACATTCTCGCCAATCTCGCAGTCAACGCGATCCTGGTCCACTCGGGCAGCAGCATCGCGCCGGACATCACCATCGACTACCTCACCCTCGACGACGACGACGACACCATCGAAAACGGAACGCCGCACTACAACGAGATCAACACGGGATTCAGCGCACACAATATGCCCGCACCGCCCCTGGCGATTCTGGCGTTCGTCTATCCTGAAGGTCGCCCGACCTTCTCCGATCCGAACGACGGCGCACCCATCGTCGTCGAGATTCAATCCGTCGCCGGCATCTTGGACGCCGATCAGCCGCCGCTGCTGCACGCGTCCATCGACGGCGGAGCCTTCGCAACAACGCCCATGACAACCGGCGGCGAAGATCGCTTCACGGGAACGCTTCCGTCCGCACCGTGCTTTGCGACGATCGATTGGTATGTCTCTGCGCAGACGACAGCCGGTGACACGCCGACCAGTCCAGGCGGCGCGCCGGCCAACACGTTCGACGCCTTCGTCGCCACCGACACTGCGACTGTTCTCGAAGAGGATTTCGAAAGTCCGGTCGGCTACACCGTCAGCGGTGACCCTGCCGGCACCGACACCGGCAGATGGGAAGTAGGCATCCCCGCAGGCGGAGGCGATCGCGGCGACCCACCTGCGGATTTTGACGGCTCGGGGCGGTGCTATCTCACCGGCAACGCGCCGGACAATACCGACGTCGATAACGGAACGACGATTCTCACTTCGCCTGCGTTCGACATGAGCGCGGCGAACGTCGAGTACTTCCTCAGCTACGCCCGCTGGTACTCGAACGATTTCGGTGCGTCGCCAAACGCGGATGTGTTTGTCGTGGAGATTTCAAACGACGACGGAGCCAACTGGCAAGAACTTGAGAGCGTCGGTCCGACGGGACCGCAGGTAGAAGGCGGGTGGTTCCACGTCAGTCACAACGTAGCCGCCACCATCGAACCGACCGCACAGATGCGCGTGCGATTCCTGGCTTCGGATCTCGGTGCAGGCTCGGTAATCGAAGCCGCTATCGACGCGCTTTCGATCGACACTGTCGACTGCGAGGACATCGACACCACGCCACCGCACATTTTGCACGACGGTGGACAGAATACGAATCCGTTTGCCGGGTACATCGATCCGCGAGCGGAGAGCACGGACGGCGTGAACCTCGACCAAGGCATCGATCACGTGGCGATCGGCTTCAATGAGGTCGTTCGTGCGATCGGCGGCGGCGCGCTGACGCAGGCCGACTTCACCGTCTCGGGGACAGGCGCGGGACACCCCACCGTCACCGCCGTCGACGACTCACAGAACCCGACGATCGCGCTGACCCTGTCGAGCACGATCCCCCTGAAACAGTGGACAACGATCACAGCCCACGTCGAAGACCAAGCCGGCAACGTCATCGAGAGCGCCGGCAACCAAGGCCCCGGCGTGGACGAAGCAGATCGCGTGGACATCGGCTTCTTGCCGACCGACGTGGACCAGAACCGAGAGGTCACCCCGTTCGACCTGCTCCGCTTCCGCCAGATCGTCAACGACCTCTTTGACCCGACAACGGGTACGCCCGCCGACTTCGTCGACATCAACCGCGACGGCGAGCTCACTCCGTTCGACCTCTTGGCCTACAGGCAACTGATCAACGGCATCGGCATCGCAACGCGAATATGGGAAGGCGAATCGCTGCCCGAACGCCCATAGCGTACCGGGTGGCCCATCGCTTCAGCGGTGGGGGACACGAACTCGACCAGCGATTGAGCCCTTGGCCGGCATGCGCCGTCCTACGCGCACGCCACCGCGAGCGCCCCCCCGTTGTCGTTCCAGCATCGCTGCGGCGAATGGTGCGAGGGAAGTTCGAGCGTAACGACCGCGATGCCGCGTTCGACGCCCGCCCACGTGCCAAAGCTCCCCGGGGTGGGATAGCCAATCGTCGCCCGCACGGGGTACTTGTTGTGCTTCGCCATTGCACGCGCCATCGCCGCGCCAGGACCATCGTAGTTGTTGCAATGACGCTGGCCATTGATCGAGTGGATGGTGACGATCCGTGCGGGTCGGAGCGCCTCGATCAGCGCGATCACCGCCCGCGTCTCCGGCTCGGACGCGGGTTCCGTCCCAGGGTAAAAGCGCCGCCGTTTCGGTGCAGGCTGCCAGTTGTCCGTGGGAAAATTCCGGTTGATGTCCACACTGGCCGCGTTGCGGCGGCACCGTACCTCGTAGCCGTCAGGATTCACAACGGGAACCACGACCACCGCAAGCCCGTCTGTCGGCTGTTGACGCGAAAGTTGCTCGATGAATCTGCGGGCGACATACACGCTCTTAGGCTCGTCGCCGTGCATGCCAGCCAAGATGAGCGTTGTACCGGATCCTCGAGCGAACGTGTGAGCGTCGATGGGCCGACCGTCGATGGACAGCCCAACCCGCCTTCGTCTGCCTACCATCTCGCTTGCACGGTATGGGTGTCCCGTCAGATCAAGCAGGGTCCGGTGACGCGGCGCGCGTTGCGGACGATATCGCGCTGCGCAGCATTGCACGGGTCGCCGCCGGCGTCCTTCGTGTTTTCGCCTTGCTGTACTCAGACGGGGCATCAAAGAAGTTGCCCATGTTGCGAAACCGCTCGTACCGCCGTTTGAGCAGCGTGTCGAGCCTCGGACGTTTGAGATCGCGAATCGTATCAATGAGATACTGCTCCAGCGCCTGCGAAGCCGCCCCCGGCGCGCGGTGCGCACCACCCGCAGGCTCTGCGATCACGTCGTCGATGATGTCGAGTTTCTTGAGGTCCTTGGCCGTGAAACGCAGCGCCTCAGCCGCACGCTGACGCTGTTCGTGCGTCTTCCACAGAATGGCCGCGCAACCCTCAGCCGAGATGACCGAGTACACCGAATTCTCGAACAAAGCAATTCGATCACCCACGCCAATGCCCAGAGCACCACCGCTGCCGCCCTCGCCGATGATGACGCAAACGATCGGCGTGCGCAGACGCGACATCTCCAGCATGTTCGTCGCAATGGCCTGCGAAATCCCACGCTCCTCCGAACCGATGCCCGGAAACGCACCCTGCGTATCGATCATGCACACGACCGGCACCTTATACTTCTCAGCGAGCTTCATCTTGAGCATCGCCTTGCGATAGCCTTCCGGATGAGCACAGCCGAAGTTGCATTCAATCCGCTCGCGCGTGTCACGGCCCTTATTGTGCCCGACGATCATCACCTTCTGCCCGCCGATGCGACCGAAGCCGGTGATCATGGCACGGTCGTCGCCGAACAACCGATCGCCACGAAGTTCGCAGAAATCCTCAACGAAATTGCCGATGTGGGCCATGATCTGCGGACGCTCGGCGTGACGCGCAACCTGCACCGTCTCCCAAGCCGTCAAATGCGTGTACAGACGCTTGGTCTTGGAGAGCAACCGCGCCTTCTGCTGCTTGATCTCCTCGGACAGCTCACGACCGCCCTGTTGCTGCTCGATTTCGAGCGCCGCGATATCGTGCTGAATTCGCAGTAGCGGTTTTTCGAATTCGAGGTGCCCGTTTTCCGAGAGCGGCCTCAATTCAGACGGCCGACCCGTTCGTTCGCGACGCATATAGATCTCATCCGTTTGTGTATCAGTACCGACCGCTGGGTTCCCTGCGCGACCCACGGCACCGGTTACGGTAACCTACCAAAAAAACCCGACTCGGCAAGCCAAATGCGGCCGATAGTTCGAAACCGCCCAGCGTATTCACCCTTGGACATCGCGAACCCCGATACGTTAACGTATTTGCATGACATATCTTACAACGATTTCAGAAAAACGCCGACGCATGTCGGTTCTTGTGCACACCACGCGTCTGACGTCCGAAAAACGATCTCGTAATCCGATCCGACCGCCTGGCTGCCGGGTCGATATCCCTCTAATCACGCGTTCATCGGACGGATTGGCTTCATGCGAACGGGTCGGAAACGAACACGCAAACTGGTCTCAAGGCTCGCAACGACGGCAGCGTTCGCCATGGGCGGAGTTGTCGCCATTGCCGGCGCTACGCACCTTCTCACAGTGGCGGTCGAGCGCCGGGCAGCTTTGCAAACGCGACTGGTCGCGATAGCCCGCATGGGCGCCGCAGTCGCCGAAGAGACGCAGACCGGCATCAACCACGATGCCGCGCGCGAGGCCTTTGCGCGGTGGTCGTGGGCGGCGATGGCAGACCCCGCAGTCGTCGGCACCGCCCGACTGGCCACCGACGGCGCGGTCCAAGCCGTTCACCCCGAAGATATCGCGGTTGCTTCGCTGATCGCCGAAGCCAGCGACCGAGGGAAAGAGACGCTCGATACGACCATCGGCCGCGTGCAACTCGTCTCTGCCGTTACGGTGTCGGGGCGACGCGTCGTGCTCCTGACGAAGCCGATTGGACGATCGCTGCCGATGGGTCTGCCGAACTGGACGTTCTTCGCAGCTGTGTTGCTGGCAGCCGTGGCGGCGTGGACGTGGCTACGGGTGGCGCTTGAGCGATCGGTGGCACGCCCGTTGCGGAAAATCTGCAGCGCAAAGTTCGGGGACGGGAGGCGACGAACAACGAGTCTGCCCATCGACCGCGACGACGAACTCGGCGACCTGGCGCGGCGAATGCATGACGCAGCCGACGACCACGATCAAGCCCGAGATCAGATGGGGCAGATGAAGCGGACGATGGACGCTCGCGTCGCGGCACAGATCCGGCAGGTCCAGGGCATGCTTAAGCGCGCAGAGCGCCGCGCCTGGATCGATCCGCTCACGAGGTTGGGAAACCGCCGCCTTCTCGATGATCGTCTCGAAGAAGTGTACACGACCCAAAAGCGTCGAGGCGAGGACCTGTCCGCGATCATGTTCGACATCGACAACTTCAAGGGCCTAAACGACACGCTGGGGCACGCCGCCGGTGACGAAGTGCTGCGTTTCGTCGGCGAGTTGCTACGCGGATCTTTGCGTTCCAGCGACATCGGCTTGCGACTCGGCGGTGACGAGTTCGTGACGATCCTCCTGGGCGCCGGCATCGACGAAGCCGCCGAGACTGCAGAGCGTCTCACCAAGCTCTTCCGACAGAGAGCCTCGCTCTTCAAGGTCGCCAAACCGGTGTCGATCAGTTGCGGCGTCGCCTCCATCCGACAGCCCGGCGCCGACTGCGGCGAAGCCCTCCTCGCCCTCGCCGACAAAGCCCTCTACACCGCCAAGTCCCAAGGCAAAGGCCAAGTCGCCATCCACTACGCTCCCCCGCCCACACCCGCACGTGCCACAC
>JAJDDU010000578.1 GCA_029260155.1 Phycisphaerae bacterium
GGGGTGGTGGGGGTTGGGGGCTCCAAAACTCCCCACCTCCCGGGGGTTTGTGGGGGTTGGGGGGGGGGGGGTGGGGGGCACACACACTCTATCTCCCAGCGGGGTCCGGGGGACACACACTCTATCTCCCAGGGCGAGTTCGGGGGGTTCGGGGCGAGTTCGCGAGTTCCGGGGACACACACTTCGCGAGTTCGCGAGTTCCGGGGACACACACTTTATCTCCCAGAGTCAGTGGGGAGTTCGGCGGACACCATACCTAATTCTCTGAGTGGTCACCGCCGATCCCCCGCTCGCGCTCTTCCACCGCCCTCGCGATTCGCACGTCGCCCCGAATCGAACAACGCGCTCTCACCTCCAGAACACGCGTGGCTGTAGAATTCTCACGATCCACAGATCAGACCTGTAGTTATTACCATGCGGGGACGCTGCGCGCCATCCCCGCCGCCAAGACAAGAACCGCGCGCCGGAGCACGAATCGCCATGCGCAGAACGAACCCAACCGATCCCACCACCAAACGCACCCCACAACCCAGAAACCACGATTGCCGCGCGCGACGCGAACACCGTACTGACGAAACGAACCCATGCGACAGTGGCACTTTAGCTTCCCCGGCCCCATTCCCGGCCCCGGCATCCCACCAACAGCGCTGTTTCGCGGCGGCCAGACGCCGCGAAAGTGTCATGCACCCCGCAGATCACGGCGGCGGTCACCCAATCAGGCGACACTCAACCGCCGGAAATCGCCGATACGCACGCATGGCAGCCGTTGATATCGAGGTGATCGCCCGGTTGGCGCGGCTGGCGTCGGCAGCACAGCAGCCCTACCTCGTCGCGCGCACCATCCCCATCCTGGCCCAAACCCAGCCCAAAAGCGCGGAGTGGATCCTGGGCTATCTCAAAACGCTCGTCCAACTCGGCCTCAACGCAGCCGCCGGGCAACTCGTCGACCTGTTTCCTGAGAATCTGAAATGCGACCCTGCGGTGGCGGAGCTGATCCGAGGCATGGCCGAAGGTCAATCGGGAAATGTCCCGTGGTCGTCGCGTCGCCGCCGTTTCGACGCCAACCTCGTCGCGCTATCAGCGTGCGATGCTGAATTGGCCGACCAAGTCCGAGACACCTGGGCGACGGCGGTTGACCGCTTCGAAATGCACCAGTGTCGCGACGGCAACATCGCGGTATGCCGGGCGGAATCGCCATGGCCACCGACCTGGATTCCGTCGTTGGACGATCACAAGACGCTCGCGAGCAGGAGAACCAACACCGCTCGTGATGGCACCCTGCCGCCACCGCTCATCTTTGAAGGCGTCGGCTTGGGGTGGGAGATTCTCGACGCGTACGAAAAGACCCGTCGCGTGTTTTTGGACGCGTCGGCCGCAATCTACATCGTCGAACCGAACATCGAGGCGTTGGCCATCGTGCTACACCTACACGATTGGCGAACGATCCTCGCCGACGACAGCGTGCGATGGTTCACACATACCGAAGCGACTGCACGCCTGTTAGAAGCCCTGGAGCGCGACGCGAGTTGGGCGGTCACCGATCGCTATTGCTTCGCCGGATCCCTCGACGCCCCCGCGTGCGGCGAAGTAAACACGGTGATGCGTCAAGTCGGCGCCGCCCGCATGAAACGTGCGAACAAACTAAGGACCGAGGTCGCCCACCGCTACGCCGGTCGCGATGCTGCGTACTGGGCCAATCGATTCGCCGATGACACATCGTCCCAGCCCCTACGGATACTGGGTGTCACATCGTTGAACACCACGTTTCTCCAATACAGCATGCGCGACTGCCTCGCCGCCCTCGAAGCCCTAGGACACGAAACACAACTCCTAATCGAACCCGCACCACACCGCGTTCTCGACCCGGTCGACGCGCTCCAAGCACAGCTCGACTTCGAGCCCGACGTGGTGCTCATCCTCAGTCGTATGCGTTACGAAATGAAGTCCCTCATCCACGAGGCCATTCCAAGCGTAACGTGGGACCAGGACGCCCTACCCTGGGTGTTCGACGAGACACATTCGCCGCAACTTGCCGACAACGATTTCCTCATGGGCTACGCCGCCGCAAACGCTGAAGAGAAATTCGGCTGGCCAACGCACCACCTGAAGTACTGCACCATGGCGGGCAGCCCTCACACCTACGCCCAGACCCCCCTGCCCGACGACGTGCTAAAGCCATTTCGCTGCGACGTATCATACGTCAGCCACGCATCCGCCACCGTCGATCAAGAAGCAGCCCACGCGGAGACCTGGCTTCCCGACGAAGGACCGTTGCACCACCTGTTCAGAGCGACGTTGCCTCGCGTCATCCCGCAATGGAACGACGGCGGCGCATTCCCCGGATCAGTGGTTCCCGCGGTAGTCGCAACTGCCGCGCAAATGGGCTTATCCGTCAACGCCGCGGAGATCACGAAAGTCAATCTCGCTCTGCTGCGCGTCGGCGACCGCGCCTTCCGACACGTCGCGTTGCAGTGGGTTGCCGATTGGGCCGACCGCACCGGCCGGACCCTTCACATTAGGGGTAACGGATGGGACGAGCACCCCCGACTCGCACGCTACGCCCACAGTGCGACCGCCAACGGCGAAGACTTACGCAAAGTCTACCAGGCATCGAAGATCAACCTCCAATTAATGGGTTACGGCTTTCTGCACCAACGCGCGCTGGACGGATTGATGGCGTCAGCGTTCTTCATGACCCGCCGCTCCAACGCCGACGACTCAGGGCCCGCGCTGCGCGAACTGCTTGGACTGCTCGACGCCCACAACGTGACCGATGCACCCAGCCTGGCGCGTGTTCGCGACAGAGCGGTGCGGCAGGAAATCGAATCCCGCATACTCAAGATCAATGGCGACCCGCGCATTCTGAACCCAGAAGCGATCGACGGCTGGCGAAGCACAGTGGCCGGCGACTTCGCCGACGAGATCGTACCGCACTTCGGCGACATCGCTTTTTCGTCGCGTGAGGACTTCGAGGACAAGGTCGAGCGCTTCCTCGCTCAACCCGACACGCGAAGGCAATACGCCGCCGCAATGAGAACCGCCCTCGTTGACCGCTATTCGTACGAGACCCGCATGACGCAGATGATCGACCTCCTCCGCAGCGGATTCGCGATCGAGGCGCAACGCCCGTGCGCCTTGGCGTAACGAACCACAAATCTCACCCCCCAGCTTGGCAGTGTCGCGTGCGACACGAACACACCCAGAGTTCGAGTTCGGCAGTGATCCCCTAACCGGAAATGGCGACGGTGGCGGGTCGGTAGATACAGTCTGCGGCGCAACTCGCACATCGACCGCCGCTCACATCGTGTTGCACCGCGCGGGCTGCGGGCGAACGCCAGATCGTCTCAATGTCGTCCGTTCTCAGCGAGCCCAACCCAACGTGCGAATGGCAGCACACGAATACGTCGCCATTCGTTTCGACGTAAATACTGTCGCGATCCATCGTGCATGGCTTGGTAACGATCGCGTCCGGAATCAGGTCGGGAAACAGCATGCGCAAACGGTCGAGATGAACGCGGACCGGCATGTGCTCCTGAATCCACCGGACCTGCTGTTCGATCAGGTCCCGATCAAGCAGGTGCGACACCAGCGTATCCACGCCGATCTCGACGGTGTCCACGCCCATCGACGCGCCCAACTTGACCAGTGCGGAAATCTCATGCTGCGTCTCCGGGATCACGACCATGCTCATATGCACTTCGAGATCCGCGTTGCGCTCGTCGCGTATCGCGATAGTGCGTTCAATGTTCCGCATGACCGTTTCGTGCTTGTCTTGGCCCGTCACCGTTTCGTAGGTCTTCGGCGTCGAAGCCACCACCGAGTTGTAAACCACGCCACCCGTCCGGCAGAAAACGTCAGCCCAGCCATCGTCGAAGCAAATGCCGTTCGTCGTCACCGACAGCGCGATGTGCGGATAGTCCTCCGCAATGCGACGCGCAAACGGATACGAAGGCCGATACGCCGTCACCTCACCGCCGACCAGATCGATCAACCCGACATGCGGATAGATCGGCAGAAGCTTCTCCTCAAAAATCACAGGATCCATGCGTTCCGTGAAGTCGGTCTGATAGCAAAACGAGCAGCGAATATTGCACGTCTTGCACATCACGATTGTGGCTTTCCTGATGTCAGCCAACGAACGGTCGAATCCCACCGCGCCATCGCGCGGCACGTTCGCTTTGATGAACGCATCACGTGGCGAAACAACCGCGACGTCAGGTGCGACCTGTCGCACCTTTGCAGCCAGCGTCAGCCCCATCTCAGGCCGCCGCGCACAAATCAACACGTGCGTGGGTCGCCAAGCGTCCATGGCATCCGGGAGCGTTTTGCAGTCCGTCGAACCGCCCAGAGGCCGATCGTCGGCATAACCCACAAAAACGCGCCGCCCGAGCAGGTTCTTTCGGACCAGGTCCATAACCACCAGCCGCGCGTGACGGCCGCCCGGATAGACCAACAGACGGGCCGCCGGCGGTAGCGAAACCGCGGCGCACTGCAGAAAACTGCCCGAAGTGTCAGCCTCAAGCGTGTCCGAAGCTTGTTGCAAGACGTTCAGAGACATGCGCTAGGAGCTCTCCGGCAACAAACCCGGAGTAACCACGGGGACACGATCGCCAAAGACCTCAACCGCCCTACGTCGCAGCACATCGGATTGATGCCAGGACGAAATCACGACGGCGCCGAGCGCATCAGCCTCCACATCCTCCGGCCGGCGCACCGCCAACCCCGCCACCGCACCCACGACTGGAATCCGATCGTCCAACACGCACGCAACTTCCACACCCCCGATGTCCGCAACCTGCTCCATCAGCCAAGGCGTAAACGTCCCCGCCCCAAACAGCGCAATGGGCTTGTCGACGGTCTCCGCCAAGGCACCCCAAGTCTCGCGAAGCTCTTCGCGCCGGCGGCGAATGTCGATCGGAAACTCCTGATCGATCGTCTCTTCGAAAATGTGATGCGCGCCGAACTCACCGGGCTCGACGAACACGTAGTGATCACGCCCGCCGGGCTTACACTCGATGTGCTCGTCGATGATGCTGAACCCTGCCGTCGAGAGCAATTGGCGTACCATGGCAGGGTTGAACGACCACACGCCATGGGCGCCCGTGGCATAGCGGTCCAATCTCGAAAGCGGAGCCTCGTCGTCCGGAAGATCCACCGCGCTGCTGAGCAACATCGTCCCGCGACACCGCGAGCGCAACGCGTGCAGTGAACCCAGCGGATCTACCAAGTGGTAAAGCAGATTAAAACACAAAACAACGTCAAAAGTCTCGTCCGGGCAGTGACGCTCCAACCCGCCACAGTGAAACGACACACTGTCAAGCCTCATCGCGTGCCGGACGAACTCAGCACGGTCGTAGTTGAAGCGGTTTCGCTCCACGCCCACGACCCGCTTCGCCCCGCGTTTCGCCGCCCAAAACGACAGCAGCCCATCCGCGCATCCCAGATCGAGAACACTCTGTCCCGCAAGGTCAGTCGGCAGGTGTTTTTCAACGTAGGCAATCAATTCCCGGCTGCACCCGTCGATGCTGCGCACCACCGGATTGGCTTCGTAATCCTCCGCAAATCGCGTCCGCAAGCCGGGCTCGACCTCGACATCGTGATACCAAATCCGCCGACGGCGAAGCTCATCTTCCAGCGAACGCAGCGTAGCGACGGATGGCGAATTCGATAGAGTTGTGTCCACGGGTCAATTGCATCCTTTACAAATATCCAAACCCATTCGCCGCCCCTTGCGCGCGGCCCTCTGAAACACCTCGGACTCCATGATCTTCCGAAGGCTGCCCACTTCCACAATGTTGCCAAGACGGTTGCGGTGTAGCATGTCGTGACAACACACCGTCACGTCTCCTTCCGGGCTAACCCCCGGCGCGCCGAGATCGCAGCGACTCTGCTCTTCCGCTGGTACAAGCACCCCGTCCACGATGCTGAACCGCGCCGGATTCTCCCCGCCTTTCGGCACCGCCTTGGCGATCGCGACCAGGTCCACAGTGCGCGCAAGCGACGGCATGAAGTAACCCATGCGCTTGGGAAACCAGCGCGTAAAGCCCAGCCCACGAAGATACACGGCGATCTCGTCGACCTGATTCTCGTTGTGCGCCGTCACGACCGTATCCATCAGGCACTTCATCGACGAATGTTTCGCCTGCAGAGCAGCCATCTCAGGGAGATTGGCCTTGACCATGTCCGTGCGAATGCCAGGCCCGATCTTCGACTGCACGTCTTGATCGAGGGCGTCGATCGTAATCAAGAACTCCACCGTTTGACCCGTCACGTCGCAGCGATCCAACGCGGCGCTCAGGCGATCGAAATCGATCGGCATGAACAGCTTCGTCGCAGTGCTGCTGTTCATACCCCGCTCCGCAATCCCCGCCAGGAAGTCGGGATACTTCGGATGCAGCAACGACTCGCCGCTTTGATACAGATAGACCAGTTCATAGCCCTCACGCTGCAGAACGTCCGCGATGGCGAAGAACGTCTCTTCGTTCATTAACTTCGATTCAACCAACCCCGCCGCCTGATGCAAGCAGTACACGCAGTCCGCCCCACAGCCCGTGCAAATATCCAGCAGAACATGGTTGGCGTACTCCGACGGATCGCGACCGGCGAGGCGGTACTCGGCTTTCCTCTTTTCCGAAACGCTGTTCAACCCACCACCTCCTCCAACGCGCGATACCGGTCGCCCATGCACGTGTCGCTTTGAAACAGACGACCGGTCCACCGAGGCATGGGAATCTCGGACGCGCTCAGCAGCTCGGCAAGCGACATCACAGCGACCGACTTCGGCAATATCGATCTCGCCTTCCCCGCGATTTCACCGCCGAAATCGAAGCTCGTCGCAAGGCAAATCTCGGGCGAAAAGTCTGACAGGTCGGCTGGCCGGACGCGCTGCACGCCGTGAACATCAGCTGCACCGAACCCGTCGTCCGCAATCGCCGCAATTTGTAAACCCATCGGCTCAAAAACATCCATGAAGTAGCCGAAGTCGCGCCCCGCTCCGTACGCGACCACCTTGCGACCGGCCAGTCTCTCCATCACAGCGCGACGCAGATCGCCAAGAACCCGCCCGTACCAACTCATCATCTCCGTATGCATGTCGACCAGATCAGGGTAGTTGAACGAGGCATCGCCGCGCTCCGACGGAGCGGCACTTATCCACAACCACTGAAAGCTAGCCACCTGCACCGTCTGAAACCCCAACGCCGAAACGTAACGCGCAAGACTCGGACCGGAAAAGTGGTTGATGTGTTGCGCATAGCACAAGAATATATCGCGGTAAAAAAACGGAAACTGTGAGCATCCGTAACGATCGCGAGCATCCCCGACAACGTGGCGCGTCGGCGCGTAGGCCGCGAGATCAGGCACCACGATAAACAACCGGCCCTCGTCCGCAAGCAGCGGACGGATCGCCCGCAGAACCTCCGCAGGCGCAGTCATGTGCTCAACCACCGACGTCAGGATGACCACATCGAAGAAACCCGGTGCAAACCGATCCGCCCACTCCTCCCCGAACATCCCAACATCGAGTCGCGCGCCCGGCATCTTCTTCCGCGCAGCTTCAACATTCCCAGGCCCCGCCTCGATTCCAAAACACTCGAAGCCGAGTTCATGGAACCGACTCAGCAACGCTCCCTGGTTGAACCCTATTTCGAGCACGCGAGGCCGACGATTGCTCTGCGACATGCCCGCGAGCACGAAAGCCACATACGCGCTGTACATCTCCAAATCGTCCGCACAGGTAACGTATTCCTGGTCGGAGTAGAGATGCGTTCGATCCTCCTCCCAACTGCCGAACACGTGACCGCAGATTCCGCAGACCGACACTTTGTACGGAAAAGTCGCCCCCAACGAAGGCTCATAACAGTGCCAAGTACCGGGACCGTCGACGAAAACCGTCGCGTAAGACTCTCCACACATTCTGCACGCAAGCATAATATTAGCCCCCCGCAATACGCGGGCTCCTTTCACGAGTGTCCGTGTTATCGGTCGCCCACCAACACCCGCTGCATGGAAACGAATATCCGACCAGCCCGCGAACATTTCAGCCAAGACAACCGCACCCTTCCGCCGATAGACCAATGACCGATAACAACAAGTCGCGCGGCCATTCCGCGCAAGGAACTTTGCCCATGAGTATTGCCATTGTAGGTGACGGTTGGTGGAACAGCGCGAGTGAAGCGAACAGCGTGGAGTACGAGACGCTGCCACCCCCGGTGGGAACAGCCGCCGAGCCACGGAACCCGTATTCCGCCAACGCCCATGAGCGGACCGCAGCCGGCAAGAAATGGGACACCCTCCTCAGCCCCAACCGCCCGGACGCCATCATCGACAACGGCGCCGCAGGCTTGGCCTTCGTGCCCGATCCCAGCGACCCGGACTCCGTCAAACTGTTCCACGAGCGAATCGGCGCGCCGCTGCTCTCGCACTTCATCGATCCCGTAGTGACCGTGTTCCAATCACTGCCCTTCGCACCGGCGTGGCAATGCTTGCAGTCGGACACCTGGCATAAATTCGTCTGGGACAAGCCTCAGACCGAAGAGTTGCGCGCGTTCGGCGTTCCGCTCGTTCACTATCTCCCCATGGCGGCGGTCGATCGACCATACGACACCACACCGCTCGAAGAGGACGATGCGCAGTTCGCCGTGTCCTTCGTTGGCGGACAAAACACTTCCTACTTCTACCCGCAGCGCAGCGTCGAAACGAAACTCCTCCTGCCGGGAGCAATTGCAATGGCAGTTCGCTCGGGCATGCCCGACGTTTCTTTCTTCGATATCTACTTCGACCTCTACAAGATCGCCGAGCGACCCACACCCGACGAGCCGCTTGACTCCCGAATCAACAAGATCCTAACCTACTTCAACAACAAGCTGTTCTACAACGCGTCACAGTGCATCAATCAACGTGATCGCTTCGCCATCTTCCTAAACCGAAAACTCGGCGAGACCTTCGCGCTCGTCGGCGAAAACTGGGACAAAGCCTACGGACTCGCCTGCCATCCGCCGTTTGCTACCTCCGAGGAATACTTGAATCACTTCCGCAAAACCGCGGTCAACCTCAACTTCGTCAACGGGAATTCGGACACAGGTCTCAATATGCGCCATTTCGAGATCACTGCCGCTGGCGGCTTCATGCTCTGCCATCACCAGGACGAAATCGACGACTTCTTTGAGGTCGGAGAAGAGTGCGACACGTTCCGCACCGAACAGGAACTCCTCGAGAAGATACGTCTGTACCTCGAGCATCCCAAGCGACGCATCGAAATGGCGCGCGCAGGACAAGCAAAGACGCTGTCCAAGCACCTATACAGCCACCGCTTGCAAGACATGATGCGTGTGATATCCAGCGACGCGACACCGAGTGACGACGTGAACGCACCCGAACACGCAGCCACGGTATGACACGCCCCCTCGCTCAGACGCAACCTTCGATCGGATAAGGATAGCGGTCCATGTCAGCGGCATCGTAGCGATGCGATTTCGCGAGGACGAACTGCGATGGCTCGCAAAAGCGAATCGCGTGCGCAGTTCCCGGCTCGATATACACGCCGTGACCCGCAGCCAAGTGAATCGTGCTACGGTCGCTGTCCGAAACCCGAACCAACGTGACGTCCGCGCAACCGCTCGTCACAAAGAAGTATACGCGCGTTCGCCGATGGTATTGGTTCCCCATCACCGCCCCCGCCCTCATGCTCCCGTGAACGATCGCCTCCCAAGCACCTTCAGCCAAGAGCTCGACGAATTGTCCCCGCTCATCGACGCGCTCGCTGGCAGCCGGAGCGAATGATTTCAGCATGTCCCTGGTCCCCCGCCGCGTGAGACCGTCCAGTCCCGGCGATCGCCGACACACAAATCACAGTCTCCCCGCATACCAGTCCTACGATATCAGGTGAGAAATGTGACAACCCGATCCCGTCAGGATCTAGCTGGCCGCCATTATCGGATGGGACTGCTCCGGCGCGCCGCTACGCGGAACCTCGCGCGCCTTCCACGATCTATTCGAGACTTGCGGCGTTAGCGCCTCGCGATACCACGCCAAATAGTCGTCCGCCTGCCGAGAGAGATCGAACCGCCGGTGCGCATCGCTTGCCGCGTTGCGCGACATTTGCTTCAGCAGAGCGTCGTCGTCCAGAAGTCGCCCGATGGCTGCCGCCATGGACACAGCGTCCCCCTCGCCTACCAGAATTCCCGTAGCGTGATCGGGACCGTACGATCTTTCCGTTCCAGTCGATTTCCCAAACGCCAAAGACCTGACCTGCTCGCCGATGCCGCCGACCGCGGTGGCCACCACCGGAGTTCCGCAACCAAGCGCCTCAAGAACCGTGTTGGGAAACGTGTCCGCACGCGCCGCATGCACATAGATATCCGCAGCCTGATAGTAGCGCGCCACCCTCGCGGCATCGTTCTGGAACGGAACGAACCGCACGCGAGCGTCACCCAAGTCCTCGCCCGCCGCCCCCTCACCCAAGGCAACGAACAACACCGGCTCGCCCCGTCGCCCAACCGCCGCGCGCCGAACCGCCTCGCAAAGCGTACGATAGTCCTTGAATGGATTCGCTCGAATACCGTTCGCAGCGAACAAGAGAACACGCGCGTTGGGCGCGATGTTCAGACTCTCCCGAACCTCCTGTCGTGTGTCCGGACGAAACGTGCCCAAGTCAATGCCATACGGAATGACGCGCGCATCGACGATGGCCTCGGCAAGCATCGACCGCTCGACTTTATCCATCAGCCACCGCGACGGAGTCGCGATGCGCAAACGAGTTTCAGAGTAGATACGCTGCTTACGCCGCCAGTTCTCCGCAGTTCCGTCCGCGGCAAGCGCCGGGTAAATCGTCAAATCCGGACACTGCCCGCAACCGGTGACCCACCGCTCGCAGTCGAAAGAATGCGCGCAGTGTCCGCTCAACATCCACGCATCGTGCAGCGTCACAAATAGAGGCGCCTGTCGACTCAGCCAAGGCAAAGCAGAAAGGTCGAAATAGCGACCGTGCAGATTGTGGCAATGGATAACGTCCGGCCGCTCCGGCAACGCGTCGAGCAGCTTCCACGTCCCCGGATAGCGAAAATCCTCATAACCGCGCCCCCGATCGATCCAGCCGGCGGGCTCTGCCAAACTGTGGACCCCACGACACAGATGGCGCACTCCGGGCGTTCGTCCGTAATGCGGCTGCAAACGCGCGTGCAACTTCCACCAGAAACGAGACCATCGACCTGACGCCAGATGATTCGGAATGCGCACCACGTTCTCGTACACCGAGCGCTTGCGACCGACCCCAAGCCACGACCCCAACCCCCGCCGGCGATAATCCAGAAACAGGTTCCACGCAACCGCCTCAGCCCCGCCGAGTTTGTCCCCCGTGGAGACTTGAAGGATGCTCAGCCGACTGTCAGACACGGGATAGCTCCGCTTCAATGTGGCGCTCGAATGTATCTCCATCCCAATCGCGAACAATCAGCCGCGGCAGTTGAAACCGGTCGCTACAAGAAGAAACCACGCCCGCGAAGTTGGAACACGCCCTGTCAAAACCCGCTTCACGCGCGATGCCAACCGTCTCCGCTGTATAGTCCCGCCGCGTACCGAACGGATACGAAAAACTCCGCACCGGCCCATCCAGGATATCCTCGAGCCGTCGCTTGCTGCCTTCGATCTCCGCACGCTGCTCACCGATCGGCAACGCCGACAACTTCGAGTGCGTCAACGTGTGCGCCCCGATTTCGACCAGCCCCCCGCCAGCC
>JAJDDU010000579.1 GCA_029260155.1 Phycisphaerae bacterium
ATTACTGAACGTTCGCCCACGCGGAAGACCTCCGGGCTGAGGTCAGGAACGATGCGTTGGTCGAGGCTGTCAAAGACGACTACCGCAAGGCGGATCTGTTACCTGCTGATCGTGCGCTGTGCGATTACGCATTCAAGCTGACGCGCGATCCCGGTGCGATGACCCAAGCCGATGTAGCGGCGCTTCGCGAACACAGCTTTGATGATCGAGCCATCCACGACGCCGCGCAGACGATCGCCTATTTCAACTACATCAACCGCATCGCCGACGGCCTCGGCGTCGATCTCGAACCGGAGATGCCGCACGCGTCGTTGCGCTGACGCCCGGGCGTCAGGGCGTGGGGTTGGACTGCCTGAATCTTGCTGCGATGGCGGCGAGGTGAGCCATCCGGCATCGGCCTTCCGCCGTCGCGTTGAGATCGGCGAACTCGAAGCCGAGCGAATGCGTGCCGTCGTCGCAGTGCTGAACGTGTCGCAATCGCGCGTTCAGTTCCAGCGCGCCGGCGCTGTCGGGGTGTCCGAACAGGCACGTTGTCAGGGCGCCGTTTGCGAGCCGGCTCGGCGCGCTCGCCCGAACGCGGAATCCGCCGACGGAAAGATCTTCCAGAACGCCGTCGGGACAGTTGGAATCCCCCAGCGATACCGTGATTCGTTCGGCGGATGGGGGCGTGACTCTCTCATGCACACGCCGCTGCATTCGTGAGACCACGTCCGGCCAACGCACCGCGACGTTGCCGTCGTCGACCTCTTCCACCACACTTGCGAAGAAGTACTTCCTGCGGTTCCGCCGAAACGACACACAAACGATCTCACCGGCTATGAGCGTCAGCGGATTTTGTAGATCTGCATCTCGGGGCAAGGAGAGGATGAGTTGTTGCCGATCCGCGCTCCCGCTCACGAAGCCTGTGTCGTTGCAGTCCGTCTGCCCGTCTAGGCGACGCGACAAAATCGCGGACCTGCCTTCTCTGACGGCCAGCGCGAGGACTTCCGCGTGGGCTGCGTCGTCTTGGCGGTCGGTGCGGTTTCTTTGTCGATGTATTGCCGTCATGGGTACGCTTCAATGTTGTCCTGTGAGAGATTGCAACTGTTCTCGAAGATCCGAACTCAACGATGCGCCGTCGAATTGCAGGCGTACGATCACATGACCCCGATCACTTGTGTCGGTCTTGGCGCGCACTTCCGCAAGCACATTCCAAGGTCCCTTGCCTTCCACTTCGAAGTTGAGCGTCACGCGGTCTCCCTCCGAAAGGGAATCAGCCCGTTGGCGTTCCACACGACACGCCAGCCCAGCTGAGCTGAGGTTGAGAATGTCGGCTTCACACTGAAGCGAGCCGTCAGGAAGCGCGATACCAACGGGCGTGGATTCGCGCACACGCGCCCTCCAGAAGCGCCGGCGTTGTGTCGTGCTCAACTCGGTCGGCTGCCGGAGCGCGACCACGGACCCGGCGACGCCGACCACGACGGTCGAGAAGCTGAACGGTTGGCCCCCGGCTTCGAACTCCACGGCGCATTTCCGCGTTCCGTTCTCACGCACTTCGACGACCTGGTCCTTCTCTAGCCGGATTTCCATTTCCTCCGCCGAGAGATGGCAGACCCGCCCCAAGGCCTCCGCGCCGTCCTCCGCGAACCGCAGTCGGGTCAGCGCGCCGTCGCGCCCAGCCTGCGCCATCACGCGGCCGACGGCGCCGCCGCGTAGCACGACTTTGTCTGCGCCCAAGGTAGTGTCCAACGCTTGCATCTCCAGAAGGGTACGCGAGCTACGTACTCGGTTTCTCGCCCCGGCGGCGGATGGCCGTCATTGCACAAAATCGGAGTGGTTCGGTGGGGACTTGACCTGCGCGAGCGTTCATCGGACCGTCCGCTGCCGGCGGCAGATTCGTCCGATTGCAACGCTAGTGCCTTCTGGAACAGCTGAACAGGACTATGCGAACTGAACCGCTTCTTCCGTGACTCGTGGCCGGCAGGCACCGGTCAGGGTCACGATAACTCCCGGCAAGGCCCACGCCAGCGTTACGAGACGGACGATCATCGCCAAGCAGAGAATGGCCGAGAGTGTTCCGTACGTGCCCAGCATCGCGTGTTTGAGAAACGCCTCCATCGTCCCCAGCCCCATGAACGATATCGGGATGGCAGCAACGATCATCCCCGCCGGCATGTAGGCGTAGTATGCCCAAATGGCGCCGGGGTCACTTCGCATCCCCAGGGCAAGCGCCGCGAAGATGAACGCCGTCATGCCGATCCCCTGCAAGACAACCGTGACGGCGAGCGATAGCAACACCAGCCCTTTGTGGTGCGCGAGCCTGCGCGTGGCTGCTTCTGCCCGCTGCAATTGGGCCGCGAACGGCAGTTTGGCAAGCACGTGGTGCGGCCGAATCAGGGAACGCAGGCGCTCAGAAAACAAGACCGCGCCCGCCACAAAGCCGCCCGCCAAAAAGACGCCGACTCCGTACATCAGCACCGTCAGTTTGCCGTCACCCGTGCGGACGGCCAGCACGCATGCGACCAGGAGCACAAGTCCGAACAGTCCCACGACGCGATCCAAGAGAACCGTCACCACCGCCTCGGTCTTTCGATCGGTGTGCAGCGACGTGTAGTACATCTTGAAGACGTCGCCGCCGGTGCTGCCCAGAGCAGTTACGAAGTTTAGAAAATTCCCCGCGTAGCTGAGCTTGCAGCTCTCCCAGTAAGTCACCCGGATGTCTTGGGCCCGCAACATGAGTTGGAAGCGCCAGGCCTGAAGCAATGTGATCGGCGCGAATATCACAAAGCAAATAAGTAGTTTTGACCTGTCCGCCCGCTGCCATGTCGTCTTCAAACCGAGCGTGATCTTTGAGTCCGTTTCACACACACCGCCTGCACAGGCAATCGCCCGGCGTGTCCCGTCCGCCTCTGCAATCGAGACGCTGTCGGACTGCATGTCGACGATGCGATGGTGGCTGCCGTCCTCAAGCGTGACGTGATCGTAGTAGACCACGTTGCTCAGCACCCACGCCAGCGCGCCGCAGCAGACTCCCAGCCTGACGCCGGCGAAGATCCATTTTCTGAGCTACTTGCGCATTCCCGCGTTACTCTCGCCGCCAGCGCTCTTCCAAGCCACCCTTTGACAGTCCGTACCGTCGCTGCAGCGCCGTCTCGGTGTCTTCTCCGCTCTTTAGATCGTCGATCAGCTGCACGAATGCCCCCGCATCTCGTTCGATGAGTAAGCCTACAAGGCCGTGGGCCACAGGATAATAGCGCGCTTCCAGCATGGTATCGTCCGAAAACATGCGTCTGATGTCGTGTTTTCTTCTGACAATCTCGTGGCGAACGGCGCTGGCTGCCTCGGCGTATGGGCAGCGGTCGCCCAGGACCATTT
>JAJDDU010000580.1 GCA_029260155.1 Phycisphaerae bacterium
GGATCGGGATATTGAGATCGTGGATATTCGCGTTGAGGGTGGGGAGTTGGTGGTGACGGGGGAGACGCTTTGAGTCGTCGCGCGGAATTCAGCTCGCATGTGCTTTCAGCCAGATTCCTCGGTCGCTGCGCTCACTCGGAATGACACTCAGGTAGATTTGCGTCAGATTGCGAAGAGGGTCCACTGGGAACGGGTTTCGGGGTGGTTGCGCTCGATGCGGAAGTCTCCGGTGAGGTGTTTTGCGGCCAAGCGAATGGTCCAAACGGAGTCGTCGGCTGCGAGGAGGTCGTAGTGCCCGCGATCGTAGCGTGTGACCATGCCACGGCCTCCGCTGATGGGGCCTTGGTAGTCGAGATAGTGTTTGCGGTGGTCCTTGATACGGACGCAGTGGATGGGGCAGGCGTCGCGGGCCGTGGGTTCGGATTTTAGCTGCCAGGTGAGGAGGCAGGCCTTGCGTTCGAGCATAAAATCCCAATGCTCGCCGGTTGGGGCGAGATGATGTAGGATTACGAAACGGCTTTGTGTCATGCGTCTCTGGGTGGTTGGAGTGGAATCACGATGTGGTCCTTACAGCGGTTTTCTGTGCGACTGGCGAGCCTGTTTGCCATCGTCGCGTCTTTGCTGACGGTCGTCGGCTGCGGTCCTAATTTTCGCCAACTGCGCTTCGAGGGTCAACAGGCCATGACCGCGCAGGATTATGTGCTTGCGCAGGATCGGTTTGAGCAGGCGGCGCGAAAGCAGCCCGCGCATCCGGGGAACCTGTACGATTTGGGGACGGTACACCTTGCGCGTGCGAAACACTGCATGGACACGGGGGCGCGTGCGGCTGCGCTGCGTGCGGCTGACCGTGCCGTCAATTGCTTCTCACGCGCGGTCGAATCGCATCCGGGGATGCACATGGCACTCGCGGCGAAGAACGAGGCGCTGGAGTTGAAGGGGCGTTTTGAGGACGCGTTGGGTACTGCGGAGTGGGCGACGACGTTTGTGGGTCCGCGAGCGCGGGAGCAGATTTTCTTGGCGCGGGAGTTGGAAGAACGCGGAGACTACGATGCCGCGTTGTTGCGGTATCGGCAAGCGGTGGCGATGGAGCGTGACAGCGCGATGGCGCATGCTGCGCTGGGTGAGTTTCTCCTTCGTCAGGACAATCAAGCCATGGCGGTTCGGCACCTCAAGACGGCATACAAGTTGAATCCGATGGAGCCGGGCGTCGCACAGCGGCTGACATCTCTAAACGAACCCCTGCCGCGGACGGTCGAGCCGCCCGCGCCGTCGCCGTAGCCGATGTGCGGTATCGCCGGCATCGTCGACTTTCGCGGTCGCCCCGTCGAGCAGGAGTTGCTGACTGGCGCCTGTGACGCGCTGCGACACCGCGGCCCGGACGACTCCGGCACTTGGACCGATTCACAATCCAGCCAATGCGCGGGACTGGCTGCGACCCGCTTGGCGATCATCGATCCGAGCTCGGCGGGCCACCAACCGATGGTTCGCGAAGACGGGCGATACGTCCTTGTCTTCAACGGACTCATTTACAACTATCGCGCGTTGCGTGACGTTCTCCTTGCGGAGGGCGCCCGGTTCACGACGCGGAGTGACACTGAGGTGGCACTTATTGCGTGCATGCGGTGGGGGCCTGATGCCCTGTCGCGGTTTAATGGGATGTGGGCGATGGCGTTCTATGACCGTCAACGCGGGGAGGGCTTTCTGGCGCGCGATCGTTTCGGGATCAAGCCCCTGGTGTGGGCGGAGCATGCCGGGCGTTTCATGTTTGCGAGCGAGATGCGGGCGCTGCGCGGTCTCGGGCGTTGGCCACGCGATGTCGATCAGGGGGGGCTGACTCAGTATTTGCGTCTCGGATATGTGTCACACCCGGACACTGTTTATTCGGCTGTCCGACGGTTGCCGCCGGCGACCTACTTGCCGTTCGGGTCCGGTTCGGTGGGCAGTGCGGTGCGGTATTACACGCCGCCGGTTCGCAAAGCCAGCGACGCAGTGCCGGACCGTCAGGAAGCGGCGGAACATGTGCGGCGAGCGATGTTTGACGCGGTGGCGCGCCGGCGGGCGTCGGACGTCCCCATTGGCGCCTTTCTCTCGGGCGGGTTGGACTCATCGATCGTGGTTGCGCATCTGGCCGAGCTGTCCAGCCAACCGGTCAAGACGTTTTCCGTGGGCTGGCTGGAAGAGCGTGCCTATGACGAAACCGTTTTTGCGAGAAGTGTCGCAGAGCGGTTCGGCACCGATCACTACGAACTGAAATGCCGCTTCAGTGACGTCGTTGCGATTTTGCCGTCAATCCTGGATCATCTCGGAGAACCATTCTTTGACAGTTCCATTCTTCCGACCGCGATCGTCTCTGAATTCGCCCGGCGGCATGTGACGGTCAGTTTGTCCGGTGACGGTGGTGATGAACTGTTCGGCGGCTACTGGCGGTATCTGGCGCATGGAATATATGAGCGGTATTGTCGTATTCCAAGTGCTGCGCGGAGACTGCTCATCGAACCAATGGCCAGAGCGATGAATGTCTCTCGGTCTTCATTGCTGAGCAATCGGGTACGACAATTCCGTAAGTTATTGCGAGCGCGCGGTGATGGTCCATTCCTGCGGCATATTGCGTGGTCGGAAATACTGGCCCCTGACGCTCGGGGCTTGTTGCGCGACTGCGACGGTTACGACCCTACTCTGGACGACTGTGACGAAACGGACGCGCTGAATCGGATCCTTCTATTCGACCTGCAGCACAGTCTGCCGTGCGACATGCTGCAGAAGGTCGATCTGGCCAGCATGTATCATTCTCTCGAAGTACGTGTTCCGTTTCTCGATCCGGAGGTAGTCGCGGCGGCTACAATGCTGCCGTCTTCGATGAAAATCGAGCGGGGGCAAACCAAGTGCATACTAAGGGACGCCTATCGCGGCGTTCTTCCCGAAGAAGTGCTGTCGCGCAGCAAGGCTGGCTTTGAAGTACCGATCGGAGAATTCTTGAGACAGGAACTGCGGGAGATGTTCCTCGACACGGTCACGCGGGATGTTGTCGATTCGTTTGGCGTCATAGATTTCTCGGTTGTGCGACGCATTTACGACGACCACTGCGCCCGGCGAGCCGAGCATGCTGACCTGCTATTCGCCTTGCTCAGTCTCTGCTGGTGGCGACGCGGAGAGGGTAGCGTCTTGTAGGATCCCTCGGTTCGCTTGAGATGACACGCGAGAATCAGCCTCCGCTGAATGCGCGCTGAAGACCCGCGAAGTCGGCGAAGTCGACGTCGTCGTCGACGTCGAAGTCAAATATGTCGCAGGGCGGTTCAGCGTTGCCGAGAGGTCCGGTTGCGCATTGGCTGAGTTGTTCAAAGTCGAAGAGGTCAACATCGCCGTCGTCGTCGAAGTCGCCGGGCACCGACACGCCCAACGAACCATCGCCGAGGACGTTTTGGCCGTAGATATCCCCGGCGTCTGCGCGATCGTCTCTCCAGGCCAGCAGTGCCTGGTTGTTAGCACTTAGCGTGACCGCCAAGCGAGATTTCGTGGCGAGAATCGAAGAGGGCTCCATGATTCCTGATGGCCAGACATTGCCGCCGTCGTTGTCGAGCCTGATGGCGCGGATGCGCTGGTTCGAAAAGCTCTGGGTTTCGACCCAAAACACCATCGCCCCGTCGGCGAAGGTGATCGTCCGCGCCTGCGTTTGCTCAAGCGATCCGACGGGGACGATGAGTCTTCCCGAATCGGTCCAACGGCGGGTTCCGTCGGACGCAATCTTCTGTGCGTAGACGCCGTGCTGAGATTGGTTCAGGTTGGTTTCGATCCAGGACACGAAGATCTCGTTCGTGACTTTGTTGAACGCGACACTGGGCGCGGTTCGCGAGTGCGAAGCAAGGGTCGAGGTGACGACCCCATTGTGCGGAAACTGCTCAGTCCCGCCGGCGAGGATACGCTGCACCGAACACTGAAGCGGGCTACTCGTGTACCACGCGAACACCGCCCCGCCGCTGCCGTCGGTGACGAAGGTCGGGAAGTTGCCAAACTGAAGGTTGCTGTTGTTAAAGATGTTGACAGGAGAAGCGCCCCACAGAAACGCGCCGCTTGACGAGACCTTCTGAGCGTAAAGTCGGCCGCCGAAGCCGAGGACCATCGATACGATGACGCTTCCGCCGTCGGATTCGTGGAGGTCGCTGGCCGAGTAGCTTCCGCCACCCGCATCGGTGATGGTCACGCCCGCACCCCATTGCGGCGACCCCATGGAGTCGAGCTTCTGGAGTTTCGTGTCGGAGTTGCCGGTCCAAGCCACAACGACGTGGCCATCCGTCGTGCCCGCGATTTTGGGTGCCGCAACGAATCCGCCGCCGGAAGTGAGCTGCACACCGGGAGCGCCCCAGGCGAGGACACCGTCCCCAGTCACCATGGCGGCGGTGATCTGCGTGGATCCGGAACGGTCGTCACGAAACGCGAGCAGTGCGTTTCCGGCGTTGTCGGTTGCAAGCGCGTAGTTCTGAGTCGAACTGAACGAGCGATCGGCGAGGAGCACGCCGTTGTGCGGCCACTGCTCGATTCCGCGGGAGTCGAGGCGTTGAAGGTAAACGTCGTAGCCGCCGGTGGCATTGTCGAACCAACTTACATAGGCCCCGCCGTCTGCGGTCGGCACGATCTTCACTTGCGTCTGTTCACCGGGGCGATCCGCGATGGCGAAGTTCAGCGTGGGGTCTTCGGACCACTCAGCCCGCGCGAGGGACGCGATTGCCAAGGCCAAGAAACCGACGGACAACCCGAGACGATACGTGTTCTGCATGTTCTTTCCCTGTTGTTGAACTCCGTGCATCCCCGGCGAAAAGCACCCAGGGGTTTCATTCATCACGGCCGCGGTGCGTCGAGCGTCGCACCGCTCCACGCCTGCGTCGCGGGTGTCACGCCATTAACCAATTGTCGGAACGACAGGAGATCGAACGGGCCGACCTCACCATTGCGGTCCGTGTCGGCGAAGTCCGCGATCGCGCCTTCGGTCGGCGCGACCACCTCGTTGACGAGCTGACGAAACATCAGCAAGTCGAAGGGGCCGACCTCACCGTCCTGATCCACGTCGGCGGGCAAGAAACCGATGTCGACGCGGTCGGATTCGTTCACACCTGGGCCTAGATCGCCTTCGCTGATGATCGGGTTCGCGTCTGTGTCCTCGACGTTGGCGATGGCCGTATACCAACTTCCCGGCAATAGCGGACCCGACAGCGTCAAGACAACTTCCGGATTGGCAGACGCGTCCACGCCGTCAACCGCCGGCGCGGCTGCACCGGTTGATAGAACCGTAAACGCGGACGCATCCAAGTCGGCGCCACCAATGTTGCGGACGAACTCGCTGAACGTGACGGTCAGAGTGTCGACTCCCTGATTCAGATCGACGCCGTTGTCACTTTCTCGCCGAGGATCGACGTAGCCGCTGTAGGGGCGCGTGGCGACGCCGCCGTCGTGTACGACAAACGGCGGGCCGTCGTCGTCCTCGCACTCGATGACGACCACCGATACCGCGTCGATGCCCGCCTCCGTAACGGAACCGTTGGGGCAGTCCGCAACGGTAAACCGCAACATCACAGTGTCACCCGGAGTCATCACGTCGCTGATATCGAACTGGTGGACGATCCACCCGTCGCCCGAGCTGGGGCCGGTGAGTTCCTCCACCGTGGACCAGGACGCGCC
>JAJDDU010000059.1 GCA_029260155.1 Phycisphaerae bacterium
CGCGATGGTGATCAAGCAGGGGCAGGACGGAACGGGGATCTGGTTGGTCGAGCCGGCTGGCGTGGGCACGATCAGCAACCTGACCGTCATCGTTCCGCCGGCCGATCCGCCCACAACCGCGTCGAACGACGGGCCGGCTTGCGACGGCGTGGACGTCACGCTTCTCGGCGGACCGGACGGCATGGCCAGCTACGCGTGGACGGGGCCGGGAGGGTTTGCATCGACCGAGCAGAATCCCACCCTCCCGTCGGTCGTCACCGGCACGTACGCCCTCACCGTCATCGACGCCGACAACTGCATTGGCCGGGCAACAACGAGAGTGGAGACGATCCCCGGACAATGCGAGGCCGTCGTGGATTGCGACGGCAGCGGTGTCCACGACGCATGCGAGATCGCGTCGGGAGCAAGTGAGGACTGCAACGGCAACGTCATCCCCGATACCTGCGAACTCTGTGGAGACTTGGACGGCGATTTCGACGTGGACGCCGACGACTTCTCGCTGTTCCTGGCAGCGTTTGGCCAGAGCGAGGGCGCTCCCTTGTTCAACCTGTGTACTGATTACGACAACGACGGCATCGTCTCGTTCGTCGACTTCCAGAGTTGGCTGCAATGCTACCGAGACTTCGTGGGCAATCCAATTGCACCAATGCCGCTCCAGAACATGCTCCGCGGTGACTACGACGGCGATCTCGACGTCGACCTGATCGATTTCGGTTTCTTCGCGGTATGTTCGGATGGCCCACCCGTCGAGTTCGAGTTTGCGTGCATGCTGAAGTTTGACTTCGATGAAGACCAGGACATCGATCTGGCCGACTACGCAGCATACAGCAAGGCCGTTACGGGACCGCGTTAGTACGTGCTTCTCGTTGAAGGAAACCTTTGGTCATGGTAGGGTAACGATCATGAATTCCCTGAGTCGAAAACCGATTGCGGTGCTCGTCGCTGCGCTTTGCGCGCCGGTTCCCACATGGGCCGACATCAGCGTTCACTTCGACGAAACAGCCACGATGGTGACGGTGGGCGAGACCTTCGCGCTGAACATCATCGCCGACATCCCCGCGACCGAACCGATCGTCGGCTGGGGCCTGGACCTGACGATCGACAATGGGCTGATTGCCTCGCTCGCAGGATCTCCCTCGATCGGTGCCGATTGGATGGGCGTTGGCGGCGCCGACGGAGACGGCTTGACCGGGATCTTCAACCCAATCCTCAACCCATTCGGAAACGTCAGCGGCGACGGAATCGTGCTCGCGACATTGACGTTTACCGCCGATCAAGCCGGCCAGACCGATCTGTTCCTAGGAACCACCGCTGGCGATCTCACCGAGGGATTCGCTCTGGACCCAACCGGCTTCGGAGATATCTCCTTTGCGTCCAGTCACGTAACCGTCGTCCCCATCCCCGCGCCCGGCGCTCTCCCGCTCGCCGCCTTCGGCCTACTCGTCGTTTGCCAACTCAAACGAACTCTGGCGTGCGCGTAATCCTCGTCGTTCCCGAAAACGCCATCCGGGTGGAAGCGGGCCAGTTGGGCGGTAAACTGGTGCGCCTGCGGGCAGGTGACAATGGCAAGCGATAGAGGAACGTAGAGCGGCTTGGCGCGACAGTCGCCCGACTCTTGAGATGGGCGGGAGACTCACCAAGAACATGACCGTGCACGACGAACTCGACTTGACGACTCTGCTGGGCGAGATCCAACGAGGTGATGCCGAGGCGGAAGCCAGGCTGTTCGACCGTGTGTACAGGGAGCTGAGACAGATTGCGTCGGGGCTGATGGGGAACGAACGTCGCGACCACACGCTGCAGCCCACGGCACTCGTGAATGAGGCGGCGATGCGGCTCATTGGCGACGGTAGCCTTGGAAGCCTTGAGAACCGACGCCATTTTTTCGGTGCTGCGGCGCAGACCATGCGCCGGATCCTCGTCGATCACGCTCGCTCGCGTAAGACGAAGAAACGTGGCGGTGACCGGGCTCGCGTGCCGCTTTCCGAGCAACTGCCTGCGGAGCCGGTGTCAAGTGATCTCGACGAGGTGATGCTCGATGACGCACTTCGAGAACTGGAATCGCTCAAACCCAGGCAGGCCCAAATCGTCGTTCTTCGCCGGTATGGCGGGCTTGCGAACGACGAGATCGCCGAGTTGCTAGGCGTGAAGCTACGGACCGTCGAGGCCGATTTCTCGACCGCGAAGGCCTGGCTTTTTGGCGAAATCCGAGATCGTTCTTGCGGACAGGCGAGTGGCTTTCGCATGTAGTACTGTGGCAGAAGTACCCGATGGAGGCCTGCAGTGAAGCCGGAAATCACTCGGCGAGCATTGGAACTCGTGTCGGCGGCAATGGAGCACCGTCCGGAGGAGCGCGACGCGTTTCTCGACGACGCCTGCGCGGATGCTCCGGCCGTTCGGGTCGAAGTGGATCGGCTCCTCGCCCTCGAAGAGGAACAAGCGGATGTTGGTTTTCTGGAAGACGAACCCACTCTGACAGTCAAGGCCGCCATCAAGGACGCGCTGATCGGGCAACCGGTCGGCCCCTACAAGATCGTCGAAGTGCTCGGTGAAGGCGCGTTCGGAGTGGTCTACCTCGCGGAGCAGACCGAACCAATTCGACGGCGCGTGGCGCTGAAGGTCATCAAGCCCGGCATGGACTCCAAAGCCGTGATCGCCCGTTTTGAAGCCGAAAGACAAGCCTTGGCCATGATGAACCACCCCAACGTTGCGAAGGTGTTTGACGCCGGAACGACCGACCACGGTCGAATGTATTTCGTGATGGAGCACGTCGATGGCGTTCGAATCACGGAGTATTGTGATCTCCACAAACTTCCCATCGAAGACCGCCTGAAGTTGTTCATGCAGGCGTGCGACGCAGTGCAGCACGCACATCAGAAGGGAATCATCCACCGTGACATCAAGCCGTCGAACATCCTGGTAACCGCCAGTGAAGGTACGCCGCGGCTGAACGTCATCGACTTCGGCGTGGCCAAGGCAATCGAAGAGCCGCTCACCGAGAGGACGATATTCACCGGACAAGGTCAAGTCATTGGTACACCGGAGTACATGAGTCCCGAGCAGGCCGGACTTGGCGATGGCGGCGTTGACACGCGAAGCGATGTTTACTCGCTGGGTGTATTGCTCTACGAACTCTTGACCGGCGCATTGCCGTTTGATCGCAGGACGTTGCGCTGCGCGTCCGTCGATGAACTCCGCAGAATCATTCGAGAGGTGGACCCTCCCAAGCCCAGCGCAAGACTAAGCGGCGTGATCACCTCAGCTTCCACAGATCCGGAGGCAGCCGCGAATCGAAGTGGTGTCGATGCGCGCACGAGGATGCGACGCCTTCGTGGCGACCTCGACTGGATCACGATGAAAGCGCTCGAAAAAGACCCTACGCGTCGGTACCAGTCGGCCGGTGACTTGGCAAACGACATTCAAAGGTACTTGGCTGATCAACCGATTGTAGCACGACCACCGAGTGTTGCGTACCAGTTTTCGAGACTACTGCGTCGACACCGGATACTCGTCGCCGCGACGTGTGTGGTCGTTGCCGCACTTGCCGTATCCGCGGTGATCTCCTTTGTTTCGTGGCGGGCTGAGGCCAAGGCAAGGAGAGCGGTCGAAAACGCCGCCTACTTCAATCGGATTGGCCTCGCTCGCAGCGAATACGCCAACCACAACATCGCCAAGGTGAAACAGCTGCTGAACGCGTGCCCACCAAACCTGCGGGCGTGGGAATGGTACTGGCTGAAGTCGATCGCGGATCGAAGCGTGATGACCTTGCGCCATCCATCGAATGTCGGTTCCGTCGCCTATCTTTCGACTGGATCGCAAATCGTCTCGTCCAGTGCCGACGGAGTGGTCCGTGTATGGGACACGATGAACGGCTCCTTGGTCTATTCACTCTCGGGGCATGACGGAGCTGTTTTTTCCGTCGCGGCGAGTCACGATGGGAAGTGGTTGGTGTCCGCGGGCTTCGACGGAACGGTTCGGGCGTCCGTCGCCGTTTGGAATCCGCCCTGCAACATCTCCTGTCGGTGCGCGAAGCGTTCCTTGCTGATGCGAACTGCGTGATCGCGGAGTTGCGGTCCGAACGTGCGCTCGATGAACAGCACGGTCTCGAACGCTGACACGTAGATATCGTTCAGCAACCGGAAGAAACGCCACCGTACGCCTTGGCGAGTCATCCGAAAAGCACGATTGACCTTGTCGCCGTACGTGCCGCGCAGGACCATGTAGCTTGGTCGATCAGGCTTCAACTCCACCCAAAGGTCCTTCGCGCCCATCAGTATCTTCAATGTCTCTAGAAATGTCTTGTCCTTCTGTGTCAGTTTCACGTTTGATCACCATGATTGTCTGGCCATCCTGCCAGGCATGGATCAACCCGGCGTGTGCCATGAATATGATCGCGATGAAGCGCCAAATCCGGTCCAAACGGGCGTCTTCATTCAACGGTGGTATCTCATCCAGGGGCAGCGCGATCGGTCCGATTTGAGCCTGCAAATGGCTCTGATAGCGTTGCAGATCAAAGCCGTCGCGTGGTTGCCACTGGCATGGGGGCTCGACCGCTCCGGAAAGACCGTCCAACGGCAGCGGCTCTCGCCGAACATTGAAAGCGATCCGTAGCAGTCGGGGCATCGGTGCGGCGAGAGCGCGGCTGCGTAGAAGAACAGCCGCACGCGATCCGTCAAGTTGATCACGGCGCCGGCTAGTCGAAAAGCGAAGCCTCTGATGTCGAAGGCGGTGGTTTCAACGACAGCATCCGGATCGACAAGCGAAGCTCTGCGGATCATGGCTGCGAAGGGCTAGGCGGCTGCCGAATCGGCGTGAACTTCCTGGAGCATCCTCTGCAGAAGCGCAATCTCCGTACGCCCATGGTCTTCGTCTTACGCACGCCCTTGCTTACGGTGCGCGTTGACCCACACGCCGGGCACTGGAATGGTCGTCCCATGTCATCACCTCACGGGACACGGAAGGGACCTGTCTACTTAATACTTTGCCACCACCGCGTCGTAGCAACGCCCTGCTTGGCGCGTGGTGCTCACATGAAACTAGAGTGTGCGGAGTTTACACGTCAAGCCGGTCCGGCCGGTTGGTCTCTTCTTCTTCTCTTCTTTTCAATACAGAAAAGATATAGATAGAGAGAGAGTTCGGCTGGCGAAAACTGCGAAGCGAAAAAAAGAAAGAACGTCAAGATCGGAAACGGGCTCCACGCATAAACTCCGCACACTCTACTTATCGAAACGGAGTTTGCAGATTTGCTCTGCGGTGGAAGCGTCAAACAGCGGCACCACGCGGTGCGAGTACGCTCGGTTCACTTTGGTTGATTCGAGCATGACCAGCCCCGTGCTTTGAAGATAGCTCAGGTGCGAAGAGAAGTGCGCATAGCTGAACGGGCGTTCGCCGTGCTTCATGCAGAAGCTGCGGTAGCGCTCGTAGATCTCGCGAGCAAGATTCCGTTTCGCGTTCACCACCGCCCAGAGGATCATCAACGTTGAGTCCGCAAGGTCGTTGATCATGTCCACCACGAGATCTCGCCGTGCGTGCTCGAAGCACGTGCGCAGATCGGTTGTAGATCGCGTGACGACGTACTCCAACGTCTTGATCGCCACGCGCGCATCGGAGTTACTGAGCCGAGTGGTCAGAGCCGCGATTTCGGAGAGCATGCCCTCGCTCCACTCCTTCAGGCCGTCCCGCGCTCGGCCTCGGAGAATCTCCAGAATCTGCTGCGCGTCGTAGTTGCGAAAGTGCATCGGCCAAGGCTGGAGGCTGCTCCGTGTAGCCGCATCTAGTGTAGTGTTTCAGAATTGAGGAATTTTACGGTTTTCTTGCGGGTTTCGTCCTCTGGAAGGAGGATGAGACTGGTGAAACAAGCCCATCAAATCACGCTTGCGGAAGTTGATCGTGCGACGCTCACCCGATGGTCG
>JAJDDU010000581.1 GCA_029260155.1 Phycisphaerae bacterium
GATACGGAGAGCTTTGCCCCGCCCCGAGCACGAGTACCTGTTTCATCGGATATTTCCCAATTACCATGCCCCAAGCGGCGATCTCAGTTCGGACACCTCGCGCAGGAAGTCGGCGCGGCAGCCCGCGATTGGCGCAGTGTAAGATCGCCTGCCACAGCTGACCTGCCCCCGAACGTTGTACCAGTGTTTATGCTAGCAGTCTGTCGGACTTGAGGCCAGCGGTTCCGACACGCCGATCTGTTTCCGCTGGCGCGGAATCGGCAAATCGGTATACGCGACTGGTTTGATGATCGGGGTTCGGCGGCTGGGATGATCACCAGTTCTGGATCGAGCGGATCCGCAATTACCGGGACAAGCCCATCGACTTGGAAATCCTCCGCAGTTTCTCGGGACACGTTGTTTTTCGCAGTGACCTGAATCCGACGCTCCACGAATCAACGCTGGCGAGAAACGGGAGTTGTCCTACGAGTTGGTCATCCACCAGGGGTAAAACAAGAAGCAGGACAACGTGACGCTGGCGGGCAAGAGCGTCCCCGTCGCTCTGTTTTGAGCGATCTTACCCAAGGCGTTGCTGCCACCCCCGAAACGCTCGGAGACGCCGCTTCTGTCGACGTCGGCTGGCGCACGTGCCCGATAATCGGCCTGCGGCGGCGGCCGCGAGCTTTGGTGTCCGTCGATTTTTCACCGCGTCGTTCAATGTTGTCGAAGACAGGTGTGAGTTCCTCCTTGCGGCTGGCTTCTGCACAAGGCCGGGTGCGTTCGGTTTGCCCACGGGGCGCCGGCCGCGGCGCGGAGACTTGGCTGGGCGGGACAGCCTGATGCGGCGGTGAAAGTGCTTGGAATACACTTTATCACCGGAAAGACGTGAGCGAGAGAGCGAGAGAGCTGGATGCGGATACTCATCGTCGACGACGACGACATTGTGCTTGACATGTTGAGCTGCGCGCTCGTCGACGCGGGCCACACGCCCCTCATCGCTCACGACGGTACCGAAGGGTTGGAGATTCTCCGTCACGATCCCTGCCGGATGGTGATCTCGGACTGGCTGATGCCCCAGATGGATGGTCTTGAGCTGTGTCGGCAGATTCGGCGCGAGGGTTTCCCCGAGTACACCTACTTCATTCTGCTCACCTCCCGAAGCGACAGCAACGACGTGGCCAAGGGCCTGTCCGGCGGCGCCGACGACTTCATCGCCAAGCCGTTCAACCCAGGCGAACTGTGGGCCCGTGTGCAAGCGGGCGAGCGGATTCTGGCGCTTGAGAAGCGGAGCAGCGTGGCCGAGTCCGCCAATCGCGCCAAGACTGAGTTTCTCGCGAACATGAGCCACGAGATCAGAACACCGATGACGGCGATCCTGGGGTTTGCGGACACACTGAATGCCCCAGGGATCTCAGAGTCGGAGCGTCACCAAGCTATCGGCACGATTCGCCGAAATGCCGACCACCTCTTGAGCGTCATCGACAACATCCTCGATGTTTCCAAGATAGAAGCGGGTCGAGCAGATTGCGAGCGAATCGAATACTCGCCGTGCAAGGTCGTGGCTGAGGCGGACTCGATGATGCGTAGCCGCATCAACAGCGCGGGGCTCGAGTTTCTCGTCGAGCGAGCCAGTCCGATACCCCGCACGGCGATGGGGGATCCTGCGCGTCTGCGTCAGATACTCGTCAATCTGGTGGGCAACGCTATCAAGTTCACGAAGAAAGGTAGCATACGGCTGATATCGCGGTGCGTGAACGGGGAGGATTCTGCCCCCCTGCTCCAGTTTGACGTGGTGGACACCGGGATCGGCATGACCGAAGAACAGGCCGAGTCGGTCTTCCAGCCTTTCGCGCAGGCAGACTGCTCAGTGACCCGCAAGTACGGCGGCACCGGTTTGGGATTGACGATCAGCAAACAGTTCGCTCAGATTCTCGGTGGCGATGTGATCGTTGTTCGAGCGCAAACGGGCGTGGGTACGCACATGCGTGCGACCGTTGCGACGGGACCGCTCGATGGCGTTCCGATGATCGAAGCGGCGGAGTGCGAAGTTCCAAGCGCCAGCGAAGTGACCACTGGAAACGTGGCGGGCACTGAGAGCCCCCTATTGTGCCACGTTCTCCTTGCCGAGGACGGACCGGACAACCAGCGTCTCATTGCGTGGATTCTGAGACGGGCCGGCGCGCGCGTGACAGCCGTCGAGAACGGCAAACTGGCGGTTGAAGCGGCACTCGCAGCGCGAACCGGTACCGACCCGTTCGACATCATTCTCATGGACATGCAGATGCCCGTTATGGACGGGTATGCGGCGACGGCGTCCCTGCGACGAGAGGGCTACACAGGCTCGATCGTCGCGCTGACAGCCCATGCCATGTCGCACGACCGGCAGAAATGTATAGATGCCGGCTGCGATGACTACGCGGTGAAGCCGATCAACCGAACAAGCCTGATCGAGCTCATTCGACATCAAGTCCTTCGTTGCGATCGGACGGTGGTGGAAACGGGCACTCCATAGTTTGGTCAGTCGAAACTGATCCGCAGTTCAGCATAGATCATGCGCGGGATCTCCCCGCTATCGACCGCTGTGGAACCGCCTTCGGGATGCTGACGATCAAGCAGGTTGCGCACACCGAGGGCCAGTGCGGCCCGGTCGTTCCAGAACTCGTACTCCGCCTGGAGGTCCAACCTGAAATAGTCGTCAATGTCGTTAGTGCTGCCTGGGCTTTCCGCGGAGTCTGCTGTGACGTCGCTCACGTAATACAGGTGGCTGGAAACGTGCAAATCCTCTGCCGGGCTCCACCGGGCACCGAGCATGAACTTGTGTTGCGGCGGAGTGATGGAGTCCATGCCGTTAAGCGATACACTGGAGTCCAGAAGCTGGAAAGTGTAGTGTCCAAGCAGTGTCAACTGATCGCTGGCTGTGTACCGTGTTTCCAGTTCGATTCCGTAGAGGCCTAGCTGGTGCGTGTTCGCGCTGGTGAAACTTAAGAGCCCCGGCGGCCCGAATCCTGTCTTGTTCGCGATCAGGTCGCGATAATCGTGCCAGAACATGTTCACATTCACCGCGAGTCGATCAAAGAACCGGCCACGGTAGCCAAGTTCGAATGCCAGGAGCTGCTCTGCATCCAGATCGCGAGCGCCCACAATATGAAGGATCGGGTCCGCGATCGGAAAATCCAGGAACCGTCGCGCGGCCGGCGGCATGTGCACCGCACGGGAAACGGCTCCGTACAGCACAGCTCCTTCGGCCAGGTCGTAGGAGAGTGAAGCACGCGCGGCCGACTCAAACCCACCGTAGAAGTCATAGTCCAGCCGACCTCCGAGGCCCAAGTTCCAACGCGGCGCTAATGACCATTCGTCCTGCAAGTAAAGGCCGACGGCACCGGTGCGCACAATATCGCGAGTGAGCATGAACGGGTCTGCGTTGGCGGCACTCGTCAGATCCCATCGGGTGTCCAGCCCCCAAGTCAGCGTGTGCTTGTCCGACAGCTTGAAGGAATGCCCTATTTGAAACGCCACCTGTTGGTAGCGGTACTCGAGCCAGCGCGGACCCGAGGAGATATGGAAGTCGTTGACAAACGCGGTGAGTTCGAGCGTGTTGTCCTCTGCGATGTCGTGCGTCCATTTGGTCAGCAGGAAATTCGTCTCTCCTTCGGCCCGATGTGCGGTGATTCGTTGCATGAGCGGCAGTGGGAACCCGTCCCTCACGACGGCACTTCCCGCCGAGAACGTCAGACGCTGGTCCGGCGCGGTTTCGTAAACACCGTACACACCGGTTCGCACAGCCCGCATCCGGTCCTGGAACCCGGTCAGCCCTGAACCTGCCCCGACGTATCCCTCGCTCCCCTCGAATTCGCCCGAGATCCGCAGGCGGAGTCCATCTTCCTTGAAGGCATATCCCAGGTACTCCCGATGCGTGCCGCGCGAGCCGCCGCCGAGTCGCAGCGTCAGCCCTTGCTGGTCTCCGGGATCCTTGGTGATGATGTTGACGACGCCGTTGACGGCGTTCGCACCCCAGGTCACACCGCCCGGCCCGCGGATGACCTCGATGCGCTGGATGTCCTCCAGTTGAAATGGCCAAAAGTTCCAGATCGTACCGGCCATCAGAGTGTCATAGATCTGGCGCCCGTCCACGAGCACGAGAAGCTTGGTCGACGAGAAGCTGTGGAATCCACGTGCGGAAACCGCATACTGTCCATAAGCCAACTCAGCCACGTCCATCCCGGGAACGAGGCGCAGTGCGTCCGGGACCGAACGAACTCCGGACCGCCGGATGTCCTCCGCCGATATGACACTAATGGCGTATGGTACGTCCGAGATACGTTGGGCGCGGCGGGAGGCGGTGATGACAACGGGCACCTCCATATCGAAGAGGTCAATCGCATCCAGCTCCTCGGCTTCGAGCGCTTCTTCGGAATCCCCCCCGTTTTCCACACCTTCGGACGTTTCGGGTGGCACCGCGGGCAGTCGCTCGGACGGTTGTTCTTGTCCGTATGTTGCATGTGTCAACGCCGAGAAATGAACGACCAGCGCGAGGAGGAGCGCGTGGAACCACAATCTACCCACCGCACTCGTTCGCACCCGGCGCGTGCATGAGACAGACATTTTGGAATCCCGTTTCCTCGTCATTTCACGTCTCCGAATCGAACAGCGTCGGCCAAGAACGCCTTGCCGACATCGGATATCAAGCTCCGCGCGCCGGGTCAATCGAATCCCATGCGCAGTTCGACAAAAAACATCCGCGGAACTTCCGCGTCGTTCAAGAACATCGTTGAACCCTCAAAGTGGCCGGAGTCGAGGAGATTCCTGACGCCGACGGCGATTGAGGCTTGGTCTTCCTGGAACTTGTATTCCGCCTTGACGTCCAGCCGGAAGTACGAATCGATCGACTTGTGTATGAGCGGAATCAGCGGGTTGGGTGCCCGCACGGCACCTACGTAGTAAAGATGGCTCGATAAGTGCAGGTCGTCAGTCGCGTCGTATCGCGCCCCGACCATGAACTTGTGTTCTGGCGACTCGATGAGATTCGTGGCCACAGCAAACCCCAAGGGATAACGCCAGTCCGTACGCTGAAACGTGTAATTACCCAGCAGGGTCAGTTTCTTGGACAGCGCGTACTTCGCATCCATCTCGACGCCGTAAATTGTCGCTGGGGCGTTGTTGTCCCAGTTCAAGACGACACCGGTCGGACCAAGCCCCGGCGTGAACGTGGCAACGCCGTTGTACTCGTGCCAGAACAGGTTAACGCTGCAATCCAGGCGATCAAAGAGCCTACCGCGGTAGCCCAACTCGTAAGCCAGGAGTTGCGCAGCATCCCGCCCGGGATCGCTCGAAATCTGAGCCAGCCCGTCCGCGATCGGAAACTGCGTCGCTCTTTGCGCCCCTGGAGGCATTCGAAACGCACGGGACACGGCGCCGTAGAAGAGTGAACGGTCATCCGGTGCGTAGGACAGCGCCGCCCGGGCTGCGGGCTCGAAACCGCCGTAGCTGTCGTAGTCAATCCGCCCGCCCAGGTTCAGTGTCCAGTTCGGCGTGAAGCGCCATTCGTCCTGTGCGTAAAGGGCCACCGCACCCGATGTGATCCGCCCCGTACGCATGAAGTACGGATCGGCATTCGTCGCGTCCATCAGGTCCAGCCGGGTGTCGACGCCCCAAGTGGTCGTGTGTGCCTCCGAGCGATTGAACGCGTGCGAGAACTGCAGAGCGAACTGCAAGTAGTGGTATTCGATCGGGCGCACAATCGCGTGAACGTAGTGGCTGTTAACGTATCCCGTGACGTTCATCCGATTGTCTTCCGCGATCTTGTGGTCCCACTTCGTCAGCAAGAACGTAGCAAACTGCGTCGGATGAGGAGGATTGAACCCGCTGGCAATCGCCGGCGCGAGGGTTGTCCGCTGAGATTGGTGACCGACCGAAAACGTCAGCGTGTCGTCCGGACTCATCGCGTGCACGGCGTGGATTCCCAGTCTGGTGAACTGCGGTTTCTCACGAAGCGGCACCAGGAAACTGCCACCATCCTTGAAACCGTCGCTGCCTTCGTACTCGGCGGAAAGCCTCATGCTCAGAGATCCCTCCTGGAATCCGTAGGCACCGTGCTGTTTGAATGACCCACGGGAAGCGCCCGTCGTCGTGAGCCTGAACCCCAGTTGGTCCGCCGGATCTTTCGTGATGATGTTGATCACACCGTTGACGGCGTTGGCGCCCCAGGTCACGCCGCCCGGTCCACGGATGACCTCGATACGGGCGATGTCTTCCATTTGGAACGGCCAACTACCCCAGAACGTCCCGGCGCTTCCCGGATCGTAGATCTGCCGCCCGTCCACGAGCACAAGTGTCTGGCTGGCCAAGAATCCGTGCATGCCGCGAGGTGACACTGCCGCCTGGCCGTACGACAACTCCGCTACGTCCACGCCCGGCGCCAGCCGCAGAGCATCGGGAACGGACCGTACGCCGGATTGCCGAATGTCCTCGGCCGTAATGACGCTGATCGCGTAAGGCACGCCAGTGATCTTCTGCTCGCGACGCGACGCCGTCACCACGACGGGGATCTCCATGTCGAAGAGATCGATCGCGTCGAGACTATCGTCCTCGATTTCGTCCTCAGTGGTGTCTTTGACATCGGGGCTCTCGGACACTTGCGCCGGCGGCGGCCCTTGCTCGGGAGTCTGTTCCTGGGCAAACAAAGTGTACGCTGACGCCGAAGCCAGCAGGATCGGCACGGAGAGACCCACGCGGCTGCTCCAGTGATCGCGGGCGATCACTCGTTGCACCGCATCGGCCGATGGTGTTGACCCTCGCTCGCGCGGACGAGTGTTGCTCATCACCGATCCTCCCCGTAACGAACGACGGTTGGCGAAAGCCGACCGCTGAGCCGAATCTTAATTCGTTCGGCTGTGGCGACGTTGACTGCCTGTCCGGGCTTGCGGTGGTACCGAATACCGATATCCGCCGGTGTCTTGCCCGCGACCAGTTCGGCGGCGAGTTCCGCCGCCTGCCGGCCGTGTGCAGCGGGGTCCACGAACTGCCCTCCCAAGGCGCCCGCCTTCACCACGTTTTCCGAGAATGCCCACACTGATTTTTGATTGCGCACACCCCAGAGCAGAAGTTGTTGTACGGTCGCCGAGTTGTAGACTTTCGGGTCGGCCAACATGAGGGCGCCGTCACATCTGCTTGCTCGGATTGCTTTGAGGGCTTCGGGGAAACGGTCGCGGCGAGACTCGATGCTCTTGATTTCGATGTGATACTCGGCTGCGGCGTTGCGGAGTGCTTCGAGTGTCCGCTCCGACGCTGCGCTGTAGGGGACTGCCAGCTTCCGGCACTTCGGGTTGATTTGAGTGATCCAGCGAATCCAGTCTGACGGCGATATGTCTCCAGCCAATCCGGCCACACGGTTACCGTACCGGTCGGGGCGTTCGACAAATCCAGCGTCGAGCGCGTTGGGCACCATAAGGAACAGAACGGGTAGGTCGGCAACGTTGCGGAGCGCGAAGTTTGTGGCTTGTACTCCGGCTGTGGCGATCACGGAAGGAGACTGTCCGTGCACCGCCTCCAGAGTCTGTTTGTGGGCCGTCGCATCTCCCGCGGGAGGGAGTCCAACGACCGAGCACCCGACCCCCCGTGATCGCAATTCCTGCGCGAAGGCGTCCGCTGCGGTTCGATATCGCGGATGCGCCCCCGTTAGCACCGTGACATGGGACGATTGCCCGGCTTGGCTCCGCACCAACTGGACCGGCCAAGCGAGCGTCGCCAACAAGGCCGCCGCGAGAACGCACGCACGCTGTCGTTTCCTACGTCTTTCGCTGAACACGTGGGACTCCGTGGGTGCCGAATCCTCGATTCCTGGTTCCGGGAACCCTCACTGAGGAGTTTGTGGCATCCGACGTTCCAAGTCTTATCGGCACTCTCTCGTGCCAACCACATGAACACTCTTAACTCCCATAAACCCCGGTCTGACTATGGCCGATAAAGCGGTATCCACCGGTCTCGCGGGAGTAACTGTACACTCGGGATCGCTGCACGCGGTTTCCAGAGAAAGCGGGTACGAGAAGTTGATTAAGGGGAAACTGGCACGTCTGGCAAACGTCTTCTGTGTGTTGTTGGTTCTAGGGACCGCAACGTGCTTGGCCGTGGTCTACAACTGGCAGGCCTATCGGGAGTCCATCAATGACGACATCGAGGACATCACGGCTCTGACGCATTCTCTCGGTCGAAACATCGAGGCCGGCTTGCTGCTCAATGACAAGGAGGCGCTTCAGCGCGTCGTCGACGGAGCGATTCAGGGCGAGGTAGTCGTTTTCGCGAGCGTTCTTTCCTGCGACGGAACACAGTTGGCTACCGCTTCGAGGATGGACGTGGATGAAGAGGAGCTGGAGCAACATGTTTCGACTGTGGCTGGCATCAACCCCCCGCACGGTTGGCGTTTCGTTAGCGTCGGTTCCGAGTGCATTTCCGTGATTCTGCCGGTGTGGCAGGAGAATCCCGAAATCGAGCTCGGTTTGACGGACGACACCGATTCGACACGGGATCCCAGATCCCGACCGCTGGCGTATCTGTACGTGCGTCACAGCCTGGCGCCGATTCGAGCCGCTCTTGCAGGACGCCTCGTGTCCACCGCGATCGTGACACTGTCGGTCGTCGTCGCCGTGAGTTGTGTGGTTTTCTTTGTTCTCCAACGGCTGCTGCGTCCGCTGCACGGAATGGTGGAAAGCTGCGAAGTAATCGCCGGAGGCGATCTGACTCGCAGGGTATCTGAAAAGGCGACCGGTGAATTAGGAGATCTTGCGCACTCGTTCAATAACATGGCTGAGCGACTGCAGGGCAGCTACGCATCCATCGAACGCAAGGTCGCGGAGCGAACCGACGAGCTGCGCCAGCGGCAGCAGGAGTTGGTGGCGGAAGTCGCCGAGCGTCAGCGCGCGGAGGCGCGGGCACTCGAAGCCAAAGACGCGGCGGAAGCTGCGAGTCTAGCCAAGAGTGAGTTTCTGGCCAACATGAGCCACGAGCTCCGAACGCCGCTTAACGGTGTCATCGGGATGATCGAACTCCTGCTTGGATGCGAGATGAAGGAGTTGCCTCGCCGGTACGCGGACACCGCGAAGAGGTCCGCAAACACTCTGCTGGGCTTGATCAACGACATTCTGGACCTATCGAAAGTGGAGTCCGGAAATCTTGTTCTGGAGGAACTTGATTTCGAGCTATGGGAGACTGTTGAATCAGCCGTGGAACTACAATCAGTTTCCGCCGGGCAGAAAGGGCTCGAACTGGCGTGCTATATCGACCCGCAAGTACCCCCGCACCTCTGCGGAGATCCGGGACGTGTGCGCCAGGTACTGAGCAACTTGGTGGCCAACGCCGTAAAGTTCACGCACAACGGCGAGGTCACCATCCAGGCGAAGAGCATCGAGGAAGACGACGCTCATGTTACGGTTCGCTTCTCTGTCCA
>JAJDDU010000582.1 GCA_029260155.1 Phycisphaerae bacterium
AGTGGCATTCCAGGCAGTCCTCGCCGTAGTCGGGCTCCGTCATGATATCGAACAGCGACGTAGCGTGCTTCGAAGTCGTCCACTGCTCGAACTGCGGATGATGGTCGTCACCGCACAGACCGTGGCATGACTGGTGACAAGCGCCGCACATCGTCGAGTCCATATTCACGCCGATGATCACGTTCTCACCGTCCGCCGCGTGCGCGCTACCCGGACCGTGGCAATTCTCACATTGCACGCCCGCCAGGTGCGGCGTGGTGTCGAGATTCACGAAGCCGCTGGCTACGCCGTAGCCAACCGAGTGGCACGGAAAGCACAGCGGGTTGCCGCCCTCTCCGTCGTCGGTGAGCGTATGGAATGCCGTGGAGTGAATCGTGCCTCCCCAATCGGCGTGCTCCGGTTCGTGGCACTCGCCGCAGGCGGTCGCCCCGATGTAGAGCAGAGGCCCTTCCATCCGACCGGTGAAATTCACCGTCAGGCTGGAGAAGTCGAGCAGGTCGACGTCCGCGTCGCCGTCCAGGTCCGACCGGGCGAAGGCGTCCGCGCCGCAGTCTGGCGGCGGTATGGTGACGCCCGGACCGCCCACGCACTGGGCGAACAATGCGTAGTCGAAGACGTCCACGTCGCAGTCCAGATCGACGCATCCGTGTGATCTGCCGAAGGGGTCTATGCCCGCCGGGGCTGGCACCTGTGGGCAGGAATCGCACGGGTCACCCACCGTGTCGCCGTCGGTGTCGGTCTGCACCAACCGGTGCATGATCGGGCAGTTGTCGCACGTGTCACCAAAGGTGTCCTCGTCGGTGTCGAGTTGGTCCGGGTTCATGATCGCGACACAATTGTCACACGCGTCACCGACACCATCCACGTCGGAGTCCAGTTGGTCTGTATTGGCCAACTCGGGACAGTTGTCCGCGTCATCGAGAATCCCGTCGCCGTCCATGTCGTTCGGGCCCGCAACCAACGGCCAGTTGCGCACGGCGGCCTGGTACACCTCGGCCGGACCGAATTCCACCGGAGCCTGAGCCCACGCGACGATCTTGATGTCGGTTTGATTGACCCAACTCTCTTCGTCGAACGTGAGCGTCTGCTCGACGATCTCACACCCACCGGGAGCGGGAGTCACGTCGGTCGTCGGCGCGGCTTGTTTGAATCCGTTGCGGTGGTGCGGCGGCTCCGCCGGCCAATGATCCAGCACCTGCGCGATGTAGATTCGCATCGTCTTGCCGACACCGCCGTCCTCCACGCAGGCCGTGGCCGTCACGCGAAAGGTCTGCGCGCCGGATTCTTCCACGCTGAGTTCAAGGGTAACATCCGTGGCAACGGCTCTGCGGGGCAGCAGGTGATTCGTTCGGTAGATGTCGTATTGCTGCTCGTGCTCGGGAATCGCACCAACCATAACGTCGATACCGTCGAAGACCGCGGTTGGCGTGTATTTGATAAGGTGGAAGGTCCACCGATCATGCGACCAAGGATTCTCGTATTCATCGAACACGTGGTACTGGACCATCGCCATCGAACCCTGGTACACCTCGGCAAGCATGTCCAACGCGGGCCCCGCGTCCTCGCACGACCCTCAGTAGACGCTGGTGAACTCTTCGAACAGAACGACGCGGTCCGCACCGTGTGCGATACCCGCGATCGTCAGCGATCCGGCGAGCGCAGCCAGCAACCGGCGAGTCCGGTGGCTTTGGCGGGCAGCGTTTCGGCATTTTCTCACTACTACCTCCCAACGCGGCGTCCGGCCGTTCATCGCAGCCGATGTCGATTGAAGTTCGAGCTTCGGCGATCCGATCCTACTGAGTTATTGTACTTAATGGTAAGGAAAACGAACGCTTTATGCAACACTTCGTACCACGCGCTCACCGAGCAAGGGTCAGCCGCAGGGCCTCACGCGGTTGGCATCTCACGTACAACCTCTGATCGCCGATACGCCGCTCGGCGGCAATGTCGCGGCGGGTCAATATCGGTCCGGGGCTGGACGCCACCCAAAACGTGATGCACGAACCGGGATTGGTCGATGTGTTGCATTGTGGCGGACAGACGCCCCCCCAGCGTAATCGAGAGATGTTGGGTTCCCACTCTGGGCACGATTTGAGAAGGAGGATTTCGTGAGAGTAATTAAGCATCCGTATCGGGTCCAGTCGGCGATCTTGACGGCGGTCCTGTGCGCCGCGACAGCGACGGCGATGTCCGCAGAAAACTCCCCGGCCGAGAAACACCTCTCAAGGCCTCAAAAAGGTTCGGTAGCGGAAGTCAATCTGTATGCCCAGCAGATGAAGGCGTGCCAGGCCGCACATGAGAAAGGTGACGCAGCAGGTGCAGCGGAAAACCTCTCCAAGACGGCTGAGCATTTGCGCGGCTGGGAGCATCAATTCATGTCGCAGTTGATCGTGGACTCGCATCCTGATCACTCGCCCGGCAGCCTGCGTATGGAGACTGCGCCGACTCCCGGCGTGCCGTACCGCTTCGCGACACTGGACCCGCAGAACAAGCGATTGGCGTACGCTTGTGGTGACGGATCGATCCGCATCTGCAGCCTCAAACGCGGCGAGGAAAACGCCACGCCCCGCGTCGTGCAGAATCCTCACATCGGGATGCTCTTCTCGGCCGCCTTCACGCAGGATGGTCGATTCTTCGCGGCCGGAGACGAACGGGGCAACGTTGCGGTCTTCGATGCGCGCACGTGGGAAGAGACGGCGCTGTTGCAGGATGGCGACGTTCCGGTGCGTGATCTCGCCATCAGCCCCGACGGTTTGCGCGTCATCTCGGAGCATCGAGACGGCATGATGTTCTGGGACGTCAAGAAGCGGAGCAAGATTGCGAAATTGGTCAAGCGTTACACATTTCTCTACCCGGGCTCGGTTCAATTCCTCCCCAAAGGTGACTTGGCCGTCGTCGGAGGTTTCTACGAAGTCAAGGTTTTCGACGCAGCCACCGGTCAGTTTGTGCGGGAGATGATGCACCAACCGTACGCCATGAGCTTATCGGTCAGCCACGACGGGACACTCGTGGCGTCGGGGACGCGTGGGTCGCTGCCGCGGTCCGTGGCGGTGTTCGAGATCGCTACTGGTCGCCAGGTGTTCGAAGCCTCCACACACCGCAAGGGAATCTCCGGCGTCGCGTTTGCGCCGGAAGATGACCGCGCGCTGTCTTCGAGCGCGGACGGAACGCTTCGCTTCTGGCATGTCTCGACGGGAGTTGAGGTCTTTCGAATCAACATCGGCCACCCATTTGGCGATGTCGCATTCACCAATGACCGCCAACTGCTTACGTGGCAAGATCGTGTGGGAGTGCACTACATCCAAAAGCAGTAGTCGGGTGTCGACAACGTCTCGGCACACCAAACACGTCGCGCGTCCCTGCACTCGTCACGCACGAGGGGTGACGCTACGACTTGGGTGGTCGCGCCGAGCGGCGGCGGTGCTCACTCGATCGATCTCGGTTCTCAGATGATGTCGGTTTGCCCAAACTGCGTGCCGGCGCCGACGCCGACTTCGGTCCGGGCAATTGCAGAGTCCGCCAAGCCTGGACTATCGCGCTACGTCCCGGTGAAGTTCAGCTGGTACGCGGCAAAATCGGCGAAATCGATGTCGCCGTCGTCGTCTGCGTCGAAACACTGACAATCGATGGACAATCCCGGTGGATCCGGAACGCCAACGGGTCCTGTTCTGCAATCAAAGAAAATGACCAAGTCTTCCAGATCGACGAATCCATCGCCGTCGCTGTCACCGATTCCTAGACACTCGACGCACGAATCACCCTCCTCATCGCACATCGGCCGTTCCGGGTCCACGCACGGTACGCTCCCCGGCTGGCAGTCCAGTTCGGCATCGCAAGTCTCGGTACCGTCGCAGAATAATCCGTTGTCGCAGCTACTGTCGTTGGCCGCGTTGACGACGACGTCGTTGATTTCGTCGCAGGAATCGTCAGTACAGGCCACGCCGTCATCAATGTTCGGGGGCGTTCCCGCCTGACAATCCAGCGCCGCGTCGCAGGTCTCAGCTCCATCGCAAAACAGAGCGTTCTGGCAGTTGGCATCGTTCGCCGTGCTCACGACGACATCGAGGACGTCGTCGCAGGAATCGTCGGTGCACGCTACACCGTCGTCGATCACTGGTGGCGTTCCGGCTTGGCAATTCAGAACCGTGTCACAAGTTTCAGCCCCGTCGCAGAACAGGCCGTTGTCGCAGTTGGCGTCGTTGGGCGTGTTCACGATGACGTCGAGGATCTCGTCGCAGGAGTCGTCGGTACAGGCCACGCCGTCATCAGTGTTCGGGGGCGTTCCCGCCTGGCAATCCAGCAGAGCGTCACACGTTTCAGCGCCATCGCAGAACAACGCGTTGTCGCAGAGGCTGTCGTTCGGAGTGTTGACGCAGGCACTCGCAACACAGCTATCCACCGTGCAGTCCGCTCCGTCATCGCAATTCATCGCGGAGCCTGCCACGCAGGCGTTGGTGAGCAGATTGCACGTCTCGGCACTATTGCAGGCGTCCGAATCGTCACACTCCGAGTCGAACTTGCAACAGCTGGGCACGGGTGTGCCCAGCTGACAGTCCAGCACCGCGTCGCACGTCTCAACGCCGTCGCAGAACAGCCCGTTGTCGCAGTTGGCGTTGTTCGGCGCGTTCACGATGACGTCGAGGATCTCGTCGCAGGAGTCGTCGGTACACGCTACACCATCATCGATGCTCGGCGTCGTGCCGGCTTGGCAACCCAGCACCGCATCGCACGTCTCAGCCCCATCACAAAACAGCCCGTTGTCGCAATTGGCCGCGTTGGGCGCACTCACGACGACATCACCAACTTCGTCGCACGAGTCATCCGTGCAAGAGACGCCATCATCGATAGCAGGCGGAGTGCCCGTCTGACAATCCAACACCGTATCGCACGTCTCAGCCCCATCACAGAACAGCCCGTTGTCACAGTTGGCGTTGTTCGGCGTATTGACGATGGCATCGTTGATTTCGTCGCAGGAGTCGTCGGTGCAAGCCACGCCGTCATCGACGCTCGGCGCCGTGCCGGCTTGGCATCCCAGCACCGCGTCGCACGTCTCGACACCATCGCAAAACAGTGCGTTCTGACAGCTGGCGTCGCTCGGCGTGTTCACGATGACATCGAGCACCTCGTCGCACGAGTCGTCGGTACACGCTACACCGTCATCTATGCTCGGCGCCGTTCCAGCTTGGCAATTCAATACCGCATCGCACGTCTCGGCCCCGTCGCAGTACAGCCCGTTGTCACAGTTGATGTTGTTCGGTGTGTTCACTATGGTATTGAGCACCTCGTCGCACGAGTCGTCGGTACACGCTACACCGTCATC
>JAJDDU010000583.1 GCA_029260155.1 Phycisphaerae bacterium
CAAACTGGAAGGCGCCAACAACAAGATCAAAGTCATCAAACGCATCGCCTACGGCTTCCACGATCTCGAATACTTCGCACTCAAAGTCAAACAGGCTCTACCGGGACGTTTCTCCAGTAACTAATTCGGAGGAGAACCTCATTTTACTATCGCCCGGGACCAGGTACGCCTGATCCGTGACAATCTGCTTCCGATCATGTTCGTGGATATCGAGCCCGACGTGTTCCACACGCAGCGACTTGAGCTCTACGGTGCCTCGCTCTATATCTGGTACATCGATGGACAGATTGTCGACAGCGGGATCCCCGAAGGGCCCTACCCGTTCTTCTTTCCTGTACTCGTTTGGGGCGCGAATCCCTGGTTCTTCGAGAACACGACGGAGTGGGACTACGTCCGCTACGGGACGATACCGAACAATGCGAGCGGGGATTTCAACGGGGATGCGCTGATCACCCTCGCCGATTTCTACTTCTTCGACGAGTGTTACGCGGGCAGCGGTCCGAACGTCGACGTCGGCCCCGGATGCCGCTGGGCGGACATGGATCAAGACGGCGACGTGGATTTTCAAGACTTCGCCCGCTTCCAACGCGCCTTCACCGACCCCAAATGAACCGCGCGCGTCATCCCCGTCGTGGACAGACGCTCCGTTCACTTCGCCTGTCCCCCGATCCCTCCGCTACCCCGAACCGCCGCACTCATGCGGTGCGGCCCCACACCGAAGATCTCTGACCCGCAGCATTACCGCGTCAGCCCGTCTTGAGCTCCAAACCGCGCTCGACCCGCGATAGCGACCCCGTACAGGGGCGCGCTGTGGTCGCTCAGAATTCGACAGATCACACCGCTAGTTATTAGATTGTGGGGACTCCGCGCGCCGCCCGCCGCTATTGGTGCGAAAGCCCACGCCAGGAGAAAACCGTATGCGACAAACGAACCGAATCGCGATTCGCCAAAAACGCCGTTTCAAGCCCCGAAACGCCACTACGCCGGTTTTGTCACACAGCCAAATGACGAAACGAACCCATCTTCCAGCGGCACTTCAACGTGCCGTGGCGTATCCAGTCATCGCGTCGGGCGGATTCGAGGCCGTGTCATCGCAGAGCATGCGGACGCTCAAGCCCGTGGGTCGGCGGACGGCGGGTGGACATCATCTCGGTGAAGCAATCGAACAGGTATGTCGCATCGTGCGGACCGGGGCTGGCTTCGGGGTGGTATTGCACCGCGAAGAGCGGGTACTCCGAATGGGAAAAGCCCTCCAGTGTCTGATCGTTCAGATTGGTGTGCGTGACAACACCGCCGGATTTCTCCAACGACTGCGGATCGATCGCAAAGCCGTGATTCTGCGAAGTGATCTCGACGCGCCCGGTCGCGAGATTGCGCACCGGCTGATTCGCGCCGCGGTGGCCGAACTTCAACTTGAAACTCGACGCGCCAAGCGCCAGCGCGAGCATCTGATGACCGAGGCAAATGCCAAAGATAGGAACCCGCCCAATGAGCCCGCGCAGCGTCTCGATCGTCGCATGGACAGCCGACGGATCGCCCGGACCGTTGCTCACCAAGATGCCGTCCGGTTGCAAGTCGAGGATCTCACCAACCGAGTACGTCGGCGGGACGACGGTCACTGGGCCCGTGCGGGAGACAACGTGACGCAGAATGTTTCGCTTCGTCCCGCAGTCGATGGCCACGACACGCCGAGGTGGGGACGCATCCGGACTCTCAACGCCGCCAACCAGCCCCCGCGTCCACTCGGAGACGTCCGTCGGCGCCACTTCCGCCACGAGGTCAGCCCCCAGCATCGGTTCAGCCTCGCGTGCCATCGCGACGCATCGGACGGGGTCGGGCTCTTCGGTCGTAATCACGCCCCGCATCGATCCCGCGACCCGCAGGCGTCTGGTCAACGCGCGCGTATCAATGCCCTCGATCCCAATCACGCCGTGACGTTCCAGATACTCGCCGAGCGAGCACTCAGCCCGGTGATTGCTGAATCGCGTCGCTACTTCCCGCGCAACGAAGCCCGCCACTTGGGGGCCTGCGGACTCCTCGTCTTCGAGGTTCACGCCGTAGTTCCCGATATGCGGCGACGTCATGGTGACGATCTGCCGGCAATACGAAGGATCGGTCAGAATCTCCTGGTAGCCCGTCAGCGATGTGTTGAAGACGACTTCACCCGTGCGCGTCCCCAATGCGCCGAACGCCGTTCCCTCGAACACCGTCCCGTCCTCAAGCGCGAGTCTGCACTGGCGTGGATTCTTCACGGGCATGCACCGCAGGATAGCCCGCAGTCCGACGAAAGTCTAATACGAAAGGACCGCAGGACTCAACGCGTGAGCGTCCCGGTGAACGTGCCTTCATACACCTCGGCTTCCTCCAGCGCCGCCAACGGAATCCCGTTCAGCTCAAACGCACCCGTCACGCGCTCCCCATCGATCACGAAGCTGAACCGCGAGCCTCCGCCGACCTCGTAGGTGATTCCCAGGTCACCGGGCACGAACGCTTGCGCACCTTCTGGAAGGACGAAGCGGTCGGAAGTCGCTTGACCGATACCTTGGCTGAACACTGCCACGATGCTGCCGTCTAGGCCCCCCGAGAGATCAAACCCGCCGAGCGATCCGCGCGACGCCGTCAGGATTATGCCCCCGACAATGCCCGTGTCTCCAACCGGAGCAGTGTTCTGCGTGTCTTGCAGGGTGACCTCAACGATGGTGCGCTCGCCGAAAGCGTCGGTGCGCTCCACGACGGAAAGCTGAGCGCCGATGACAATCGCATCGACCGCCAACGAATGCCCCGCGACAGAGACTGCGAACACCTGTGCATCCTCGGCACTTCCGTTGAGGTTCGCGTTGGGATCGATCGGCTGAATCGCCCCCCCGCTGTCAATGGTCGGCGGCGGGATGCTGCCTCCCAAGTCGCTGGCAACGGGAACGCACCCCAAGCCCACGAGACACCACAACATGACGAGACCGCCGATTGATCGTGTACTGGCCATGTTATCAGTTATCGTCCCTTTCGCCCGAACCGCCAACTAAAGGAGGCCAACAACGTAGACGATACAATGACGCGGCTGTGGGTCTCCACTTCGTAAGAAGTGGGCAGCCAGCATTCGAGGATCCGAGGTTCGGCGAGCTCGGGTCCTCGTGCTTTGCGCACTACTCGGTCACGTTGATCGCGCGGGAACATTTCCCCGTTCTTCCAAGAGACCAATAATAATAGCCGCCGCCGCCTGCGGTGTGACGGTGGCCGTGTCAATTGTGAGCTGCGGGTCGGTCGGCGGCTCGTAGGGATCGTCGATGCCGGTGAATCCCGGAATCTCGCCCGCGCGGGCCTTCTTGTAAAGCCCCTTAGGATCGCGTTCTTCGCACACAGCCAATGACGGATTCAGGTAGACCTCGATGAAATCTTTCGGTCCGATCACGTCGCGGGCAGCCTGCCGATCCGCGACGTAGGGGCTGATAAAAGCCGCGCAAGTAATCACGCCCGCGTCGACGAACAGCTTGCCCACTTCGGCGATGCGGCGAATATTCTCGGTGCGGTCCTCAGCGCTGAATCCCAGATTCTTGTTCAGGCCATGCCGGATGTTGTCGCCATCGATGGTGTAAGCGAGTTGGCCCCTTTCAACGAGGGCGTGCTCGACGGTGAAGGCGATGGTACTCTTGCCCGATGCGCTCAGGCCGGTGAACCAGATGAGCACGCCTTTTTGCCCAACGATCGCCTCACGCTCAGCACGCCCGACGCGCCCCTCGTGCCAAGTGATGTTCGTCGCTTTGGATTCGGTCAACCCTCCGCCTCCCCGTCGACGCGGATGCGTTCGATCGACCTGGCGCGGCGTGTGTTGCCATCAACCTCCACGACAATGCCGCACACACGCGGGTCGCCTTGGGCCACATCGAAGGCACAAGGCACTGACGTGGTCATCGACGAAATCACGCGGTCCTTCATGCGCCCCAGGACGGAATCATAAGGGCCTGTCATCCCCAAGTCGGTGATGTAGGCCGTGCCCTTGGGCAATATGCACTCGTCGGCCGTCGGGATGTGCGTGTGCGTCCCAAACAAAGCCGTGACCCGTCCGTCGAGATACCACCCCATGGCGACTTTCTCCGACGTGGCTTCGGCGTGCATGTCCGCGACGATGATGTGGACGTCGTCAGGGATTGCCGACAAGACGCGGTCCGCAGCGCGAAACGGGCAATCCACCTGCAAACGCATGAACAACTGTCCAAGCAGACAGAAGACCGCGACGCGCACACCGCGATCGGTCTCCCACACCGCGAAGTCGCGCCCAGGCGCGCCACGGGCCAAGTTCGCGGGACGTACGATGCGGTCCGAGGTTTCAAGCGTCTGGATGATTTCCTTCCGCCGATAGACGTGGTCGCCGAGTGTCATGAGTTGGACACCGGCGCCCACCAGCTTGTCGTAAAGACCGGGCGTTAGCCCCGATCCCGCAGCCGTGTTCTCGACGTTGACGATGTTGCAGTCGATCAGACGGTCCCGCATAAGCTGAGGGAGCGTCTTGGTAAGCACGCGCCGTCCGGGGCTTCCGACGACATCGCCGACGCATAAGAGTGTCGTGTTCATTGCACTGACCTTCGCATGCGATTCGGCGTGTTAGCGCGCGAATTCAACCGCCCGCAGCTCGCGCAGCACGGTCACCTTGACTTCTCCGGGGTAAGTCATGTCGTTTTCGACCTGTTGGGCAACATCGAAGGCCATTTTGGCGGCCTCTGCATCATCGATGCGCCCGGCGTCGACGATGACACGAAGCTCCCGTCCCGCCTGAATCGCGTAGGCCTGCTTCACCCCGTCGTGATTCGTGGCGATGGCTTCGAGTTGCTCAAGACGCTGCACGTAGCGCTCCAGAGACTCGCGCCTGCCCCCAGGACGAGCGGCACTTATGGCGTCGGCCGACATGACCAGCGGCGTGTACGGGCTTGTCGACTCTATGTCCCCGTGATGGCCCGCGACGGCGTTGAGCACTTCCGGTCGTTCGTTAAGCCGCTTGCAAATGTCGGCGCCGATCTGAGGATGGCCACCCTCGACCTCATGGTCGACGGCTTTGCCGATGTCGTGCAGCAAGCCGCACCGCCGCGCCAACCGGCCGTCAAGCCCCAACTCGTCCGCCATGATCTGGCATAGGTAGGCAACTTCGATGCTGTGGCGAAGAACGTTTTGGCCGTAACTCGTCCGGTATTGCAGCCTGCCGAGAAGATCCAGGAGCTTCTTGTGCAATCCCGGGACGTTGGCATCAAGGGCGGCCTGTTTGCCCGCTTCGACGATGCCTTTCTCGACTTCCTTACGCGTCTGATCGGTGACCTCCTCGATACGCCCGGGATGGATGCGCCCGTCCGAGATGAGCTTGTTGAGCGTGAGACGCGCTACCTCCCGGCGAACCGGATCAAACGAGCTCACTACGACGATTCCCGGCGTGTCGTCCACGATGACGTCGACTCCGGTCGCCTTCTCGAAAGCGCGGATGTTCCGCCCCTCACGTCCGATGACACGACCCTTCATGTCGTCCGACGGAATGGCCACGGTCGAGACTGTGGCCTCGGACGTGTTGTCCGCGGCGTACCGTTGGATGGCGATCAGCGTGATCTCACGCGCTTTCGATTCCGCCTCCTCACGGGCATCGCCGAGTATCTTCGCGATGAGCTGTCCCGACTCGTGCGTCAGGCGTGTTTCGAGCGCAGACAACAACTCGTTTTTGGCCTCATCGACGCTGAGCTTGGCCACGCGGACCAACTCCTCTTCCCGCTGGCCGAGCAGTTCCTGACACTTCCTGTTCCGCTCGTCGAGTTTTCTCGTTGATTCCGCGAGCTTGTCATCCATCTTGTCGAGGTGCTTCTCTTTCGCCGTGAGCGTGTCGAGCTTCCGATCAAGATTGTCCTCGCGGTTGGTTAGACGCTTCTCGATTCCCTTCAGTTCACCGCGCGCGACCGACGTTTCTTTCTTGAACACTTCCATCGCGCGGTCGCGCTCGGCCCGGGCATCGAGCTCAGCGGACTTCACCGCCTTGTCTCCCGCGAGACGGCCCTGCTCGACGATGCCCTCTGCTTCGCGCTTCGCAGAGGCAATCATCGATGTCCCGGTCAGCTTGTAGACGACGATCACGAGGGTTCCCCCGACGGCGATGCCGATGAACGCCGGGGCAAGCGTTCCCGCGACTTGCAGCAACAACATGCTTACATCAATGGACACGGTATCTCCAAAGCTGGCACATGAACGCGACGCTCCAGACCACCGACCGGCCACTCAGCCAAAGCCCGTCGACAGCGAATCCGACCCCGAAAACGGAGTGCGATCCGAAACGCCAATCCACATGAAATAAGCGGAAACCACTGACGCGCTCGACGCAAAGCCAAGCCTAGACGCGCGGTGTGTCACTTGGAACGACGGCCCGTCATCTGTCAGGAGCCCGTGAAATGCACGCTATTTGTCCCGATAGGGCGCCGAAGCACCTGCACGAGAACCAAACTAGATGTTCAGTATTCTTTGGAGACGCAGTATTCCGATCGACATTGCACCAAAAGAATCCCCAAACAACGCGTTGCACCTATCGTCCTGGCAGTGCACGTCGGCCGATGCCCCTTGATCGCGGGCACCAAGCGTGGATAGACGGTCGTGGACCGACGGCGAAGCGTGTGCCAAAAAGTAACTCGTTTGACGCCGCGCGGCGCCGCGAATCAGCTGTTACCCAACACTCCTCTAAAACGCCCACACAACCTCGACAAAACCCGGGGTTATGCACTTCCTGAATCCGGTCAACGGTACTGGCCAGCACGAGACGCGCAGGCCACACAATTAACCAATTCCAAATATACCACCGCTCTTTCGCCTGTCAACCACGACACCTCCACCCACGCTGTAGTTTTGTACCGAAACATGATAGCCATCGCCCGCGAGCATCGTGTCAGCAGCGGCCCCATGCCTCGCCCCACGCGATGGGCGGGGGACGGACGATGCACCCGATAAGCCTCGCCTCCTGACATGGCACGACCATTCCACTATCGTACTGCACCGGCCAAGCCGACCTGACGAAAAACGACACAAACAACGCACGCTAAGTCGGCCGCCAATCGGTTCTAATCGTAGTACAATAGCGGTTTGGGTGTCGGACCGAATGACGATCTGAAGAACGCGGGAGTTTGCCAAAGAAATGACGGACAGGACACGAATCAAGAAACGCAGCGTGACGCATTTGTTCTGCGCGATCGCAGCCCTGGGAAGCACGCACGCCGCGTTCGCTGCCAACAAAGCCCAGGTCGAACTGCTCCCCGCAGTAACCGCGATCGCCCCCGGCGAACCATTCGACATCGCACTGCAATTCTCCATGGTCAAGGAGTGGCACATCTACTGGAAAAACCCCATTACCGGCGTGCCCCCCAAAGTCAGCTGGACCCTGCCCGATGGTTTCCAAGCAGGGCCTCTCCAATTCCCATTGCCAACGCGCAAGACCAAATCCGGAGTTGTGACCAACCTGCTCGCCGAGAACCCGCTCTTGCTCGTCACGATCACGCCGCCCAGGACGCTGAGCGCTTCGAAACCGATCAAGATCAAGGGCGATTTTTCGTGGCTGGTGTGTAAAGAGCAGTGCTTGATGGAGAAGCAAGCCGCTTCGATCTCGATCCCCGTTGTTCAAAGCGCCGCCGAGAGCAAACCGGCCAACGAGAGAGTCATCAAACGCGCCCGCAGAGCATTGCCCGTGCCTGCCGCGAAGGCAAAGTACCTTAAGCTAAAGGCGTCCATGGGTAGCGGAACGCTCTCGCCGGAATCCACCTTCGAAATAGTTCTCGACGTCTCGATCAACAGGGGATTCCACATCCAGTCCAACAAACCGCTCATGAAAGGCCTGGTGCCGACGGACGTCTTCCTCAACCCCAACGAACCACTCTTCTTCGACCCGGCCATCTTCCCCGAGCCCGTCATCAAGAACGTACCGAGCGTCGGAAAACTGAGCGAGTTCGGAGGCAAAATCAAGATTCGCATCCCAGTGGAAGCCGACACCGAACTCCCCGGCGATTCCCTCACGATCGGCGGCGTCCTCGTCTATCAAACATGCAACGAGCGAGGCACCTGCTTCCCCAAGGCCGGGGCTGAGTGGTCCCTCGACGTACCCATCACCCTCGCAGCCGCCCCCGCGACCGGTCAAAAGCACGCCGCAGCGGAGACAATCGAACCGTCTCCGCCCGCGACGACGCTGGAAGTGCCTGAGGATGACACTACGCCGGCCGGCGCAACATCGGACGCAGGAATCGCTACGGGTGAGGTCTCAGCAAACGCCCCCTGGTGGAAACGCTTCATGGACCGCTGGGGCCTCTGGGCAGTGGGCTTGCTCTCTTTCGGGTACGGCCTGGTCCTCAACGCAACCCCCTGCGTCCTGCCCCTGCTGTCCATCAAGGTCATGGGATTCGTCCAGCAGGCCCACGAGTCTCGCAGGCGAACCACCATGCTCGGGCTGTCCTTCGGCGTCGGCGTGATCCTCTTCTTCGTCGTCCTAGGTCTTCTCGCCAGCCGTGGGAATAACATACTGCAATACCCCTCCGCCGTTATCGCCCTGGGTGCCATAGTCATGGCACTCTCCTTGAGTATGCTGGGGGTCTACACACTCCAGGCCCCCGCAGCCGCCAGCAAGCTCGATTCCCAGATCAAAAAAGAGGGCCTCGTGGCATCATTCGGCAAGGGGCTGCTCGCCCCCGTGCTGGGATTCGCCTGCACGGGTCCGCTCCTCGCCGGTGTGTTCAGTTGGGCCACGCAGCAGGAGCCCAAGGTGGCCATCCTCTCTTTCGCCGCGTCCGGCCTCGGAATGGCCAGCCCGTACATGTTGCTCGGCGCGAATCCCAAGTTGCTGAGTTTCGTACCCAAACCGGGAAACTGGATGATCACCTTCGAGCGCATCATGGGATTCCTCCTGCTCGCCATGGTCATTTCGTTGATCCACCCGTTGGTCACCCACATCGGCGCTGAAGGCCTCGAATGGACGCTCGCCTTCTTCGTCGCAGTCGCGATGGCCTGCTGGGTGCTCGGCAAGGTCAATCTCATGATGGAAAAAGGCGTTCAATGGCGATATCGCGGCACCTCCGCCGCGATCGTCCTCGTCGCCGGTTTCGGCATCTACGGCTGGGCGTACCCCATCGGCGAAGCGGTCGCACATCAGAAAGCACTGCGCGCCCAAGTTGTCGGCGGAAACGACTGGTCCCACAGCGTCCCGTGGCGACACTGGTCGGAGGAAGCGGTGAAGGAGTCTGTCGAATCGGGCAAAGTCGTGTTCGTGGACTTCACCTCTGCCTATTGCACCAACTGTAAGATCAACAAGAAGACTGTGATCTACACTGATGCCGTAATGAGGAAGCTGCAAGAACTAGATGTGATCCCCTTTCAGGCCGACTTCACCGACGGCGACCCCGCCGTCTTCGCAGCCATGCAGTCCCACGGCCGCGCCGGTCCCCCACTGAACTTGGTCTACACGCCAGGCGCCCCTAAACCGGCCATTCTCCGCCCCCTTCTCGGCACGCCGAGTTACCTCATCGAAAAACTGGAAGCCGCCGCCAACAAGAACCGCCTCGCCTCCGCCCCCGCGTCATGATCCCGGCCCGCGTTTTTCTTGACTCAAGCAGCTTGTTTAGATACGCTCAAAGTGAGCTTGGTGCAGGGCCAACGGACAAAGCGCGGGTGGGCGGCCCTTGGCTTTAGCCGTGGAGGATCTGATCGGACCCAGCATTCGAGTCCCCCCCTCTAAAGAGATGGTCCACCCATCATCGTGAATCTGCACCTTGTCGAGCGCCAGTGCACTAGGCGCCTCTTGCGGCGACACCGGCGTCCAGTTCAGCTTCGCACGTGCAGGAGTGACCAGTGGTACCGAATTCGTCAAGAAAGTTGGTTCTCCTCCCAAAAAGTTACTGACCTAACCCCTTGAAAGACAAGGACATCGGCTCTCCGTAGGCTAATCGGGTGTTTTGACGAACTCCGTTTGGCCTGGAAGGAGAAGCACGATGTCCGCAGGTAGTATAGCACCG
>JAJDDU010000584.1 GCA_029260155.1 Phycisphaerae bacterium
CGGGTATGCCGGCCTCGGTGAGCCTGATCCCAACGAGCGCGACGTCGCTGTACACGAGACCATTCTCAGCGGCGACCTGAACGGCGACGACGGTCCTGGCGCTGCCAGCACAGAGGACAATAGCCACACTGTCGTAGCGAGCACAGATGCGGATGAAACAGCCGTCCTGGACGGTTTTACGGTTGCGGCAGGGTTTCCTCGCGGAATGCTCAACGAATATGGAGCCCCTACGGTGCTGAACTGCTCATTCACGTTGAACGCGACGGGCATGTCCAACGACGGCACTGCAATAACAGTTGAGAACTGCAGCTTCAGCGGCAACTACTATCGAGGAGCCTCCAACTCCTCGGGAAGTCCAACGTTCAATGTCTGTGCGTTCGACAACAATTCCGGCGACGAGTACGGCGGTGGCATGTACGTTATGGCGGCCAGCAACGTGACGCTGACGCGATGTTCATTTAACGAAAACTCCGGACTAGCGGGCCTCTATGTCGAAGGGTTTATTCTTGCCGGCAACACGGTGTACTTAACGAATTGTGTGTTCATTGCCAACACCGGATCATGGGGCGGCGGCCTCGGCATCGGCGGCATGGGTGGCAATGCCGTGACCCTTGTCAACTGCATCTTCAGCGGAAACCACTCCGGCAGCGACGGTGGCGCGATTGCCAGTGGCTCATCCAACCTGAACTTGATCAACTGTACGCTAAGCAGGAACTCGGCCGTCGGCCTCGGTGGGGGCATCGGCGGAGGCTTCGGCGCTGGCGCCACGCTCTGGAACTGTGTTCTTTGGGAGAACACGGACAGTTCCGGATTTGGCAGCACGGCGCAAATCGGGTCGCTGGAGTACACCCCCAATGCGTACAACTGCTGCATCCAAGGCGGCTGGGCCAATGGCGGCCCGGTAGTTGACGCGGACCCACTGTTTAGCGACGCGTCAGGTGACGACAACGTCGTTGGCACCGAAGATGATAATCTACGGCTATCCGCTGGTTCTCCCTGTATCGATTGGGGCGACAACAATGCTCTCCCACTGGACGTTGCCGATCTCGACGGCGATGGTAACACTACTGAACCCATTCCGCTCGAACTCGACCTGGAACCCCGCATCATCGATGACGTCGTTGACCTGGGCGCCTACGAGGGACAGCATCAAGTATTTCTGGTTGCGCCAGATCCGGTTACTGTCGCAGAAGGCACGACCGCGGTGTTCGATCTGGCTCTCGCGCTCGATCCCCTCGGCACGATCGATGTTACCGTGGCGTGGCACTCAGGTGACACGGATATCAGCGTTCAGGCCGGCGCGTCGCTCACGTTTGATTCCTCGGACTACTTCATACCTCAGTCGGTGACGCTCGTGGCCGTCGATGACATCGATTTCATTAACGGCACAGCGCTCATCCGAGTGAGCGCGCCCGATCCCAATACGGCCGCTCGGGACGTCGTTGCAATCGAGGGAGACATAGATCCCGTGCCGTCAGTTGTATATGTGGATGTCGACGCGCCTGGTGCCGACATCGGCACCAATTGGACCGATGCATTTACGGATCTACAGCGTGCGATCGGCGTCGCCAGGGAACACCCGGGCATTACTGCGCTGTGGGTGGCCGATGGAACTTACAAGCCCGCATCGCCCGGCGGAAGTCGTAGCGCCGCCTTCCAGTTGGTGAATGGTTTGGCCATATATGGCGGGTTCGCTGCTTGGGAAACCAATCTTGACGAGCGCGATCCCACCGGCAATGTGACAATCCTGAGCGGCGACTTGGACGGGGACGACGTTCCTGGGGGGAGTGACTGCTGCCGCGTGAACGCAACGCCGGGGTGCGAAGCCGCGACATGCGAGGCTGCTGTGTGCGCTGAGGAGCCGACTTGCTGTGATGATTGGTGGCACTACTCGTGCGCTACTTACGCGGCGGAGTTGTGCGCGACAACATGTGGCGGAAAAAGCGACAACGCCTACCATGTCGCTGTTGGAATCGGTCTAGACGAGACGAGCGCCTTGGATGGACTCACGATCACCGGTGGATATGCAGATGGGAACTTCCCGAATGATGCTGGTGCCGGAGTCTACAACATCGATGGCGACCCAACGATAGCGAACTGTAGGCTAGTTGGCAACGTGGCTAGGGGTTTGCGCCCAAAGGGAGGCGGCCTGTATGACGGCGGAGGAGGTCCAACCTTAATCAACTGCACGTTTAAACACAACTCGGCAGATGGCAGAACCGGTGCTTCTGGAGGGGCGGTTTACTCAAACGACGACCCTACAATGATCAACTGCACACTCGCGGCAAACTACGCTACAGCCAGCGCAGACGCGCCATGGGTCTATGGGGGAGCTGTGCGCAGTGACACTGGTAACCCTGTGTTGATCAACTGTGCGTTGATCGGGAATGCAGTCATCGGCGGGCCGAACGGGCGCGGGCGCGGTGGCGGGCTGTATGCTACTAGCAGCGGCAGCGGCGCAACCCTGATCAACTGCGTAATCGCGGGCAATGCAGTGACTCCTGGGGCAGTCTCACAAGGCGGGGGCGTCTATGGCATTGGCACAGTCGCCAACTCGATTGTTTGGGGTAACACCGTCACGTGGCCCGGTGGTGACCAATCGGAACAGATTTCAGGTGGCCCGTGGTCCGTGGACTACTCGTGCATCCAAGCCTGGGACGGAAGCCTTGGCGGGACGGGCAACTTCGGCGATGATCCATTGTTCGCTGACGCTGATGGGCAAGACAACGTGTTCGGTACGGAGGATGACGATCTTCACCCCGCACCCGGCTCGCCCTGTATTGACGGCGCCGACAACACAGCGGTTCCGGGTGACAGTGCTGACCTAGATGGGGACGGCGATACGGCCGAACCGATCCCGGTCGACCTCGACGGTAGCCCACGGTTCGGTGACGATCCGAACACGGCGGACACCGGCAACGGAATACCTCCGATCGTGGACATGGGGGCGTATGAATCCAACTGTGGAGACGGGACATGCCAGCAGGAGGAGGACGGCTGCAGTTGTTCGGCAGACTGCGGGCTGCCTTCCCCGAGTGAAGTGCCGGACTCGACGTGTGTCGACGGTTTGGACAACGATTGCGACACTCTGGCTGATTGTGACGATCCTGATTGCGGAGTGGACCTCGCCTGTTCGTGCCCAAATGGCGGCTGTGATGAACATGAGGATTCATGCAACTGCGAAACTGATTGCGGAATGCCCGTTCCGAGTGAAGTGCCCGGAGCTACTTGTGACGACGCACTCGACAACGATTGCGACGCTTTGGCTGATTGTGACGATCCTGATTGCGGAGCTGCCCTCGCCTGTTCGTGCCCGGATGGCGGCTGTGATGAACATGAGGATTCATGCAACTGCGAAACGGATTGCGGATTGCCTGCACCAAGCGAGATCCAAGGTGTGACCTGTGACGACGGCCTGGATAACGATTGCGACGGCTCAATCGACGCGGACGACACAGACTGTGCGGTATGTGGTGACGCGGCCGACTGCGCAGATCTGGACGGAGGCGGAGTGACGGACGATGTGTGTTCATGGAGGGAATGTGTCGACAGTGCGTGCGTCAGCATCGCCAAGACGCACCCGTCCGACATGGGCAGCGCACTTGGCGACTGCGCCCTGGATAACTTCTGCAACCTGGCTGACGCGCTGCACGCCCTCACCTGCTTCGCCGGCAACAATGGATGCGACACCATCAACATCGACGCCGGCGGTCCTCTCGGCGATTGCGCGCCGGACGGCTTCTGCAACCTCGCGGATGCACTGCACGCCCTCACATGCTTCGCCGGCAACAACACGTGCTCGTGCGGGCCGTCGCCCGAATTCCCGTCCGAGCCGAACGTGGTCGGCAGGGTGACGCTCACGGCCACTCCAGACACTGCCGAGACCAAGGCCGGCGCCGAGATTCGGGTCCGCGTCTTTATGGACGCGGCGCTCCCGAACTTCAGAGCCTACCAGTTGCACGCCGCGGTGAGCGGCGGTCGCGCCGGCTCTCTTGATCTCGTCGACATCACGATCGAGGACCGCAAGGACTCCGTCTTCACGGACGCGGACGACGCCTTCGACGCGTTCAACATAGACAACGCACAAATGCTCAGCGGCGTGTTCACGGGCAACGTCGCCACGAAGCGTATGGCCTACCTCTGCACGTTCATCTACAAGGCGTCGCCAGACGCAGCCGGTACGTTTGTGGTCAACGTTCTGCACGGCGACGCCAATCACGACCAGACCTTCCTGGTCGGCGCCGAACAGACGGACGAGATCGAGGTGACGGGCACACGGCCGGCGGTGATCACGGTGATCGCAGGCGACGCTAGAAGCATTCGCTGACGCACTGACCGCACTACACGGGGTGGGCTTCGCGCTCCCCCCGGGCGCGTCCGGCTCGTTTCCGCAACAATGGCACGCCGCCCGCTCAGTCGACCACGGCGCGTCGTAGAATCCCCGCGACGGCCTGATGGGTCCACGTGGGCCGGCCGCGCTTGGTCGGCACACGGCGCTCGGTGAGTTCCTCAGCAACAGCCGCCAACGTCCACCCCTTGGCACGCATGGCGTGCATTTCCG
>JAJDDU010000585.1 GCA_029260155.1 Phycisphaerae bacterium
AAGTATTTCAGGGCCATCGCCGGCATGATCGCCGAAGTGGCCGACGCGCTTGCGTATGCGCATGGTGAGGGGATCATTCACCGCGACATCAAGCCGTCCAATCTCCTTCTGTCCTCACGTGGCCGCCTGAGCATCACCGACTTCGGCTTGGCGCGGATTCAGGAACAGCCGGGGATGACGTTGACCGGTGAGTTCGTCGGGTCGCCGTTGTACATGTCCCCGGAGCAGATCGCGGTGGGTCGCGCGCCGCTGGACCATCGTACGGACATCTACTCTCTCGGCGCCACACTCTACGAGTTGTTGGCAATCCAACCAACATTCCCCGGTGACCGGCGCGAGCAGGTGATCGGACAAATCATCCACAAGGATCCGACACCACCGCGGCGTTTGAACAAGCAGGTACCGATCGATCTGGAGACGATCTGCCTAAAAGCGTTGGAGAAGGATCCCGATCGTCGGTATCAATCGGCCGCTGAAATGGCCGACGATCTGCGGCGATTCGCTCAGCGTTCGTCAGTCACCGCACGTCGCGCGGGTCCTGCGTCGAAACTCTCCAAGTGGGTCAGGCGCAGTCCGGGCATCGCGATCTCGTCCAGTGTAGCAATACTGGCGCTGGTAGCGGCCGCGGTATTCGCAGTCTCTTTCCGAGCGGCACAACGAGACGCTACCGTGGCCAAGGGGCAGCGGGTCATGGACGCTATTCTGACCGACGTGCTGAGCGGCCGCTACGAGCACGTGGACGAATCGTTGGGTGAAGCACAGTCTTATGGCATCGACCCCACGCGAATCCAGACCCTGCGTGGCCTCGCCGCGGTCGAGCAGGCGGACGTCGCGACGGCTCTTCGCGAGCTGTCCGCTGCGGTCCGCGATAACCCAGACAGCATGGGGGCCAAAGCGCTCTTGCTCCGCGCCTATTTCGAAGACGGGCAGTTCGATCGCGCCAGAGCCCTGCTACCCGAACTTGAAAACATGACCCCCGTCACAGTCGAGGATCGACTCTACGGCGCGTGGGCCGTCAGTTGGTGGTCACGGGGGCGAGCCATCGAGTGGCTTGAGGAACTCGTCGCCGAACGCCCCACGCCGGCGGTGCGCTACCTGCTGGGAATGCTGAAAGCGCTCGAACTCCGGCAAACGCACGATCCAGCTGCGATCCAGCGGACGGTCGCGGATGCCTCGGCGGCCAAGACCCAAATGCCGGACAATGTGCGCGCCCTCGCGTTTCATTTTCACGCTTGCCTAACGGCGGCGGATACTCTCGCGCATGACGACGATGAAGCCGGCGCTGCGCACTATTTGTCCGAGGCGAGGAGCGATGTGCAGACCGCCTTGGCCAACCACGGCGACTTCGGCGATGCGCACGCCATCGCAAAAGACCTCGCCGAATACGAGGGGCGGTGGGAGGACGCGCTCGAACACATCCAAAGAGCGGTGCAACTTCCGGGGCTGTGGGCTCATCAGCGGCTCACCCTTCCCCGGCTTCTATACAAGCTGGGCCGTCGGGAGGAGGCGCTCGCCGAACTCCACGCGATGCCCGATACGGCCAGGACCGGGGCACGCTGGGCCAAATCGCGCGCGTTCATCATCGCCGAGTTGCGCGGCTTGCAAGAGTCCGAGGAAACCTACGACAACTGGCTTCCGGCGGATCGTTCGCTACCGATTGGGCGTTTTCTGGGGTTTCAGATCTTCTCGTTCTTGGGCCAGCGCGAACGCGCAAACGAAGCTGCTCGGAATCGACTGGGAGAGATCTGGAACGCGGAGGGCAACAACTCCTTCGACAAGGCGAGGAGGCTGTTCACATCAGGGGAACTGTCCGCGTCCGATCTTCTGGCCGCAGCACGGAAGCACGGCCAGCGCATGCGCGCTCACTACAACATCGGCTTGGAACGGCTCTCCGTCGGGGATCGAGCTGGTGCTGTGCAGCACTTCGAGGCAATCGAAGCGGCCGAGCATTACACGATCTCCGGTCAGCCGTGGGCATTCCTGTTCCTTGACCGCATGCGCGACGATCCCGATTAGCCTCCGTGGATTGGTCAACAGGCCCAGTGACACGATCCCTCCGTGATCGATTGTCCATTCTCGTCATCGATAGTTATCGCGCGCTCTCAGTGGAGCACGGCACGGGGGGGTCGCTTCAACTACGTCCCGCATGGGATGCGACAGTCACTTCCACGCCGAAGAGAAGAAGTACATGTGCAAGAAAGCAAACATATCAAACGCCGCGTGGGCCAGAATCGCAGGGACGATCGACTTGCGCCAGAGTGTAATGACCGCCCAACCCGCACCCATCACGAACAGCGGAATGACGGTAATGAGTTCCTGCGAGGCTGCGTGCGGCAAGGCAAAGAGAACGGAACTCGCGAATACCGCAATGCTCGCGCTACCGGTCGCCCGCCGCAGGCGCGTTAGCAGGAACCCACGGAAGATTAGTTCCTCGTAGAATCCCACCGTCAGCGACAAGACGCACAGCAGCCCAGGATGCAGCTTCGGGAAGTTCTCCGCGATCACTTCCTGATTGTGTCGCAGCGCCTCCAGCCCATCCGGATAGAACAACACAGCTCCTGCCACGGTCGCCAACATCGTTCCGTAGGCAGTGACCAGTGCGACGATTCCGCACAGACCCGTGATCCACCAGCAATCGTAGCACAGCCCGAGCGACGCTTTCCAATTCCCCTGCGACTTGGCAATCTGCACGGTTGCGCCCACCCATGCCGCAGCGCCGGCGAGGGTCAGGACGATGCCAAGCAGCCGCGGATCGATCGCAACCCCGAGCAACTCCATCGCGGTCCAGATGCTCTGCGCCAACACCCATGTAGTAACGAAAACGCACAGGAGTATGCCTATGTCGACAACTGCGTCCCGACGAGACGAATCCGCCAGAAACATCGGATGCGCGGGAACTGACTCGGCGCGCGGAGGAATGAAAATCGGTCGCGCAACAGGGACGGCGGCTGGTGGCACTGCGTTTCCGATTGTGTGCTGCCCATCCATTCAGCCGATGCCCTCTCGCCTCACATCGCATGAGTGTATGCTACGGCGTGGCTGGTGTCGCCGTTAGCATGCTCCTACGACCCTCATCCTGCGCTTCTTGCGGCGGGGCGAACCAATGCCGCGAGCGCGCCGTCTTCACAAACGTGTCGAACTCGGCTCCATGCCGATCAACGACATCCACGGGGCCAACGAACTTCACGATATAATCACCCTGCGGGGAGACGATATATGCCCCTCGCATACGGTACGCCGGGCGAATGACTTGCAGGCCACTGTCCGCCTCGTCGGTCGCTGTGTAGCTTCCCGAGATGTTGAACGTGTAGACCGGCATGCCACTGACGCGATACTCCGCACGCAAAGCCAACCCGTCGGACGGCATGCCGTCGTCCTGTGCGAATTGTGTCGACCACCGATCCATGTTCGCCTGAATCACGCGCCCGTCGCCGGAGTCGCGAACACCGGGAAAGTTCCACACCACAACACGCGCATCCGCCACGCCCGGCTCATCCGATGGAACTCGGAACTGGAGTTTTCGGGATGAGTGCGTCGTTGATTCCGGCACCCACGAGTTGGATGCGTGAAAAGTAATCGCGTCCGCCGTGACCGGAACGGTTGTCGAACATCCCGAAGAAAGTGCAAGGACCGTGACACCAAGCAACACTATCGCCATCATTCTGAACATCGGTTTCGCTCCAAAGGGATCCCGCGGTGGATACATGCGCGCCGACCGCCATCGACGGCGCGACTCCTGGAGCTATCGGTCCGAAACACCCTACTGGTTGATCTTGGCACTCTTGAGGAATGCCACGACCGACGGTTTCCACCTCTCCACGACCGCAGCCGGACCCGTGACCTTCACG
>JAJDDU010000586.1 GCA_029260155.1 Phycisphaerae bacterium
GGCGTTCCTACACGGTTACAGCTCCGTGGCCGTTCCGGATTCACACCTTATTCCCTGTTTGACCCGCTTCCGCGGGTCACCAGCAAGTGCGATCCTAGTCCGCGACGCCCGCGTGTCAAGGACAATCGCGACCGTGAAATACTCTTCCACGTGTCATCGAATAGACGGATGGGCTTGTTCGTCGCGAGCCGCCCCCGTCATTCCGAGCGCAGCGAGGAATCTAGCCGCGAAGGGGGAAGCGTTGCGGTGTTCGCGGCAAGATTCCTCGGTCGCTGCGATCGCTCGGAATGACAAGATGAGGCGACGGTTGCCTCAAGACTTGGCTTGCCCCATGATCCCAGACAGCATGAACGCAAACACAGATGCACAACTCGCAAGACTCACCGACGAGCGAACACTCGCCAAGCTTCAAGCGATGGGGCTGGAGTGGACCCCGTCCGACCGCAACGTCGCCGCCGCCATGCGTCTCAAGCGTCAGACCCCTCCCCCCCCCCTCATCGTAGGACTCTTGGGCGGAGCATCTTCCGGCAAGAGCACGCTCTTCAATTCACTCGTCGGACGCGAGGTCAGCAGCATCAGTGCCCACGCCCACGAAACGCTAGGCCCCGTCGCAGCCGTGCACCGCGACCGCACCGACGGAGTGCTTGATTCGATCGGACAACGCTTACTGTTCAGCGGATTCGAGGCCGTCGTCGCCAACGGACAGACCCCGACAACCGGCGAGATCGAACGCATCAACATCTGCGAACACGACGTCGCCGACTGCGCCAACGTCATGGTCGTCGACCTGCCCGATGTCACCAGCAAGAAAGCCGCCGACGAAGGCGCCGTCACCTGGAACCTGCTCCCGTGGTTTGACGGCCTGCTCATCGTCGTCGACGAGGAACGCTGGTTCGACGCAGCCGTCTTCGACGAAATCGTCGCGTTCTCCAAGAACTTAGGCCCCGCCCTGTGGGTCGTCTTCAACCGAACCGAAAGATCCGACGACCTAACCGCAGACCAACGCCAAGTGCTAAACGACCACGCGACCAGCCGGCGCATCGCCAACCACTGCGTCAGCCCGTTTCAACCCGGCGTGGGATACAGGCCAATCTCCGACGAAACGCAGACGCGCATCACCGAATGGATAGCAGGTCTCGACGACATTAGCCGCGTCCCCGAGCTCGAGGCACACCTCCGCCGGCGATGCTCAGCCGTGCTGCGTGAGATCGTCACCCGCAATGAACACGTTCGCAGCCTCAGAAAACAGATCGACCAAGAAACCGATCGACTCACCCAGGAGGCACGCCTGTCCACCGATCTGCTGACGGCTGACGAACGCACCCTGCTCGGATTGGGTCGCCGGTTCGTGCCGCTCTACGACGTTGTGCAAAGCGTTCGCAAACGAATCGACAGGTTTCGCGGACGAGGCCAATCCGCGAGCGACATTGATTTCGACAAGGGCGTCGACGCATTGGCCGACGTCTTGACGCGAAACCTGGAACACCGCTTCCGTCACGCAACGGACACCATCGACCGCGTTATCCTCGACAGCCCCTACCTCGCCGGAACCGGAAACAGCTGGCGACCGCAGTGGGAATCGCCCGCGCTCGACGCGCGCCAATGGGCCGTTCGCATCCGAGCCCACATCGACGCATGGAAGGCGGAGACAGCACAGCAATCCCGACGCTCCGACGCAGGGGCGCTTGCAATCGGAACCCCCCTGCTCCTCGCGGACTTCCTGTTCCTCGGCGGCGCGGGAATCACAATGACATGGGCGACCGTCTGGATCGCAGGCTTCTTCGGCGGAAAGGGACTCATGGGCATGTTCGATCGCTCGCCGGCGTTCAAGGACTATCAGACAACCGTCGCCGCGTATCAGGCCATCGTTCGCGATGCACTCAGCCGCCAATGCACAGCCAACATCGAAGCCCTGCCGCCGAGACATCTGCCGATGAATGATCCCGTCGTCGAGGCCATGATAAGCTGGTCCGCGCCGCAGGAGCGTTGAACAATGGACACCACGGAACACAACATCGAGGCCCATCTGTCATCAGCCAACCGCCGCCTTGCAGAGCTTCTCCATTCCGCGCCCGCCGACTTGGCCACCGGAAGCGCACGATCCCTTCAGGATCGGCTCTGGGTTTGGGGCATCCTCGGTGGAAAAGACGTGGGCAAGAGCACACTGATCAACGCGCTTGCAGGAGCCGAAGTCGTCCACCGCGGCACCGCGGTCGGCGAGGGCACGTATCAGCCCGCAGCCTATCTCCACGACGGCGATCGCGACGCATTGGACGCCCGTTTCGCGACGCTCGGCGGCGTATCGTTCACGGTTTGCACCGATGCGCCGCCCTCCATGCGAGGCCTCGTACTCGTCGATTTGCCCGACTTCGATTCTATGTACACAGACCACCTAACGCAGGTGCGCGCTGTCGCCGGGGCGCTGGACGGCATCATCTGCGTCACCACGCCCAAAAAGGTCGGCGACCTGCGGGCGATTAACGAAATCCAACGCGTGCTCAAGGCGCGAAACAACTTTGTTTACGTCGTGAATAAAATGGACTGGCTCCTCGGCCAGTCCGACGGCCATCCCAGCGGAGAACTCGACCGCATGTCTGCCGCCCTCAACACTCAGATGGCGGAATGCGGCGTCAACGGTGATGCAGGCCGGTCGTTCTTCATCAGCGCCAAACATCGGACTGCGGATTCGATTATCGATGAGATTGCGCGTCACCACCCCACCGACTCGCCGCGATCGCCCCAGCCCGAAATGGTCGACGCCGCCCGGCGCGTGGCCGACGATTTCGACGCGCTCCGCGACACCCTCACCACCGCCCCAACAGCCGAAGCGGCCGACAACAACAAGCGTGCCAACCTGACGTTTCAGGTACGCGCCCAAGCCCGCACCCTGCTCGACCACCACAATCCGAACGCCGCCCTCGATTCGCTGCAGCGCAACGCCAATCCCGAGACAATCGAGGAGATCGTCGTCAGTTCATTTTCCCAGGTCTACTGCGATCAGCTAATCAAGCGGATGAACGCGGGCCGACTGTTGTCAGCGGAGTGGTCCGCCCTATTGTTCAGGCAGCGCATCGCCCATTGGCCCGTCCTCGGCATCATCGCTTGGCCCTTGGCTTTACTCGGTGCCATCGTCGGCACCTTGCGTTCACTCGTCCCGCGCCCCGCCGCGACTCAGGACGATCCATTCCGCTTCGATGGATTGGCCCTTCAAGATCGTACGCACGCGGCGATTTCCGGTGTCAACGCCCGACTCGCCGGCACCGCCGAGCGCATCGAATTCGAGTTGCCCTCCGCAGGCGCGCTCGAACATCAGTTCCGCAGCGACATCAGCGCGCTCGCCAATGCATACCGTCAAGGCGTCATCGACCCGCTGACGCGCCGTCGCCCGTCGTTTCCCGGCCGCTGCCTGCGCTGGCTGACGCCCGCCGCGGTCTTGATTTGGTTTCCGCTTGCTCAGCCTCTTCTCTCCGGATTCCTCGCCGCCACAGACGCTGGACCGTTCTTCACGATGGAGAACATTCGCTTGGTCGTGGAACTGCTGTCAGCCGGCAATCTGCTAATGGGATTGGGAGTATCGGTTCTGATTCTGTGCGGCCTCGTCGCGTGCATTTACTCCTGCGCTGTGCGCGACAGCTTCCGCGCCATCGATCGCTTGCAAGACGCCTCCCCCGACGCCACCGCCGCCCCCCTCATCGACGCCCTAACGCGCACAATAACCCGCCCCATCGAGACAGTCCGATCCCAACTCACGGAACTAACCAACGACCTCCAAGAACTCGCCGCACGCAACACGTACTCCCAACCCAGATGGGTGGCCCATCGCTTCAGCGGTGGGGAACTCGAACGCGCGATCCCAAGTTCATGTCAGACACGCTCCCAGCGCAGAGACAGGTAGGAATCGTCGTTCCTGGAGCATCAGGGGCGGGCGTTGACACGTCGGAGCATCCACGCGGGCGCAATTCGCAGGCAGAAAGCCGTCTTTGCTTGAATCGAGCGATCCAAATGGATAGGCTGGTACTCGGGCCAAGCCGATGGGGATTACAACGTGATCAGGTGAGCGACCAGCCGTTTGCGATCTCGCGCAGCGCGAATCGCACGCACCGCAATGAAATGAGAGCCAACGATGATGCGCCAAATAGTGTTCAACCGTGTCGGATGTATCCTTCTTCTCGCTGCGCAAATGGCAACGGCGGACGTGCCGGCCACTCTGTCACATCAGGGGGTCATCGCCGTCAATGGGGAGCGATTCACCGGCCAGGGCGACTTCTGGTTCGCCTTGATCAATCCCGCCAACGGCGAAAACCTGTGGACCAACGACGGGACGCAGGTTGGTGAGCAGGACCAGCAGCCGGACGCGGCCGTATCACTGGTCCTGGTCAACGGCATCTACAACGTCCGCCTGGGCGATGGCGGAATGCCCGACATCGATTCGTCGGTCTTCGACACCCCCGATGTCGCCCTGCGCGTCTGGTTCGACGACGGCCTGAACGGATCCCACATGCTCACCCCCGATCAGCCGATCGCCAGCGTCCCCTACGCCTATCACAGCGCGACCATTGCCGACGACGCGGTAACATCGGTCAAGATCACCGACGGGCAGGTCATGAGCGTTGACTTGGCCGACGACGCCGTTAGCAGCGCGAAGATTCAAAACGGAACCGTTACTGCGGCGGACTTGGCGACGAATTCGGTGGGTAGCGCCGAAATCGCCAGCAGCGCGGTCGGCAGCGACGAGATCGCGAACAACGCGGTCACTTCGGGCGAGATCGCTGATGGGCAGGTCGACAATGCCGACTTGGCCCCTAACGCCGTCAGCAGTGGCAAGATTCAAAACGGAACCGTTACTGCGGCGGACTTGGCGACGAATTCGGTGGGTAGCGCGGAAATCGCCAGCAGCGCGGTCGGCAGCGGCGAGATCGCGAGCAACGCGGTCACCTCAGCGAAGATTGCTAGCAACGCGGTTACGTCAGCGAAGATTGCGAGCAACGCGGTCACGTCATCGGATATCGCGGGCAACTCGGTGACCTCCAGCGACTTGGCAAGCGACACTGCGTCGCTCAACAAGGTCTCCGGTGGAATCATGACGATCTCCGGAGGCGATGTCACCATCAATGGGCTTCTCCATTTGGATGTTGGCGGCGTGCTTCCCAGTAGTACAGATGAGAATCTTGAGTTCTTTCAGGTGGTCGACGGCGAATGTAACGCGTCTACGCGGGGAGCGATGGCCATCCGCCGGGTGACGGACGTACCCGGCGCAGTAAATCAAGATTGCCTCTGTGTTTGCCTGTTGAAGAACAACCCAAACGTTATCTACAGGTGGGCTTGCTTTGCCCCCTAGCCGTAATGGCTCGTCGCGCGCCGTTGGAGAGTCGAGACGGAGACGCAGATCGAGATTGTCAGCCGAAGACCGGTTCCAGTTTGAGGCTCTTTCGGATGACGGTCAGTTGGCCTACGTGGAGCGTCTCGTGGCACGCAACGCCGTGCATCAGGGCGGCTA